>JAEZBT010000039.1 GCA_023426865.1 Actinomycetes bacterium | reverse complement strand
GACGTGCACCGGCACGCCGAGGGCCGCCGCCAGCGCGTCGGCGTCGACCGCACCCCCGCGTCGCGTGAGCTCGTCGCTCATGGTCAGGACGACGGTGCACCGGTGGCCGGTCGCGAGCGCCTGTGCGACCAGACCGAGCGACCGGCGCAGGGCCGTCGCGTCGACGACGACGAGGAGCGCGTCGGGCACGTCCGTGCCGGGCAGGCGGCCGGCGAGGTGGTCGGCGACCACCTGCTCGTCGGGGCTGACGGGCTCCAGGCCGTACGTGCCGGGCAGGTCCACGAGCTGCACGCGCACGCCGTCGCCCGCGACGTGACCGACCGACCGGGTGACCGTGACGCCCGGGTAGTTGGCCGTGCGCACCCGCAGGCCGGTGAGGTGGTTGAAGACGCTGGACTTGCCGGTGTTCGGTGCGCCGACGAGGGCGACGGTCGCGCCGCCACCGAGGACCTGGTCCTCGGTGTGGCAGGTCACCGCGTGACCTCGACGAGGATCCCTTCGCACAGGCCCCGCCGCAGGCACAGGCGGGACTCGCCGACGCGGTAGATGGTCGGGCTGCCGAGCGGTGCGCGGCACACGCACTCGATCTCGGTGTCCGCGGTGAAGCCGAGGTCGGCGAGCCGGCGGCTCACGGAGCGGGGGAGGGCCGGGTCAAGCCCGACGACGCGGGCCAGGCCGCCGCGGCGCAGTTCCGACATCGGCATGCACGGCTCGGTCGCGAGCGCGTCGACGCCGGTCGCGAGCGCGCCGCCCGTGGCGCCGAGAACCTCGTCGGCGGCGGGGAGCGTCGCGGTCATCGGTCGTCCTCCAGATCGTCTGATCCGAAGTTAGCGGAGCCTAACCTCATCAGCTCGGGCCGATGGTCCTGTACTCGGGTGAAGATCGATTGACACGGCAAGTAGCACGTCCACGCTGAGCGCCGGTGGCGCGCGGCCCGATCGGGTCGTGCGCCCCCGGCGTCCGTGTCGAGGCCTGCGGATGTCGAGCATCCTGACGTCGGTCGTCGTCGGTACGCGGCCCCCTGGTGCGATTGGGGGTGATGGCCGAGCTGCGCTCTGCGTGGTCACGTATCCGATGAGCGCGAAACTGAGCGCCATGGACACCAGAGTGCGGACAGGGCCCGAGCTAGCGACGCGGCCACATGAGGGTGAACCGTTCGCGCGAGGCCCGTTCGACTGCCGCCCCGACGCCCGGATCACGTACCCAGCTGAGCACAACAGGAAGCGTCTGACGCCAGCTCACGCCCTCTGGGAGCTGGTAGGGCAGAGCGCCGTCGAACTGCGTCGAGGCGCGGGCTGGGAACACCTCGCCGTAGGTTCGGCCGCTGCGCGCGGCCAGAAGGAGGTCGTACTGCCACGCCTCGGCTCCGGGCTCGGCGGCCACGTCGAGCAGCCACTGCGAGCGGTCGACAGTGATCCGGACCTCGGCCGGGCCCCTGATCACGAACTCCGCGCCGAACGCACCCTCGCCGCTTTGTGACGACAGGGCATAGCCGTTGGCGAGCAACCATGCACCGGTCGCCTGAACGTCCGCCGGTGCATCGGAACGGAAGAACTCATCGGCCACGCGCGGGTTCACGCAGCCGAGACTACGAGCCGGCGACCGAACGGACATGCCGCGATCCGGTCGGCCCGGCTGGCGCCGACGAGGGCGGGCCCCTCACACCGCAATCGCATAGGGGGCTGCACCCTCCTGACGAGGATCGATCCCCCGGCTCCGGCGGAAGCACCCAGGTCTCGTGATGCCCGTCCCGGGCGTCGCTCACGAATCGGCGGGCACCCCCACCTCGAGGCGGACGACCTCGCCGGTGCGGTGGAACACGAGCGCGCTCGTGGCCTCGTCCACCGTTCCGCCGGGGCAGGGGATCCGCGTCCCGTCGGCCAGCAGGGCCGACATCGCGAGGGGCTCGCCCGGTCCGACGCGCCGGTAGACGACCGGCACCTGGCAGAAGGTGAAGGCCAGCGAACCAGGCTCGAGGGCGATGACGGCCTCGTGCCCGGCGACGTCGCGATAGCCGAACGTGGCCGCCGTCGTCGTCCACTCGTCGTCCCGCAGCAGCAGGGGCCGCACGACGATCCGACCGGACTCCACGCGCAGGCCGAGCTCGCCGAGGCGCGTCAGCACCTCCTCCTTCACCTGGCCGGTCATCCCCGGCTGGCGCGCGCCCCGCCCGGCGGGGGTGTGCGAGTACGGGTCCACGGGGAACGCCCCGTAGACCTCGGGGGGCTTGCAGTAGCCCAGGCCGCGTCGGACGTCGTCGTACGCCTCGGCCAGGCGCGCCACGACCGCGGCGTCGGCGCCGTCGGCAGCCGCCTGCTCCACGTTCTCCTGGACCGCGAGCAGCAGCTTGGAGACCATGTGCCAGTAGATGCTGCCCAGGCCCTCGAAGGCGAAGAACGACCCGGAACGGCCCGTGAACTCCGAGTGCCGGAACACGTCGTCGAACAGGTGGAGCAGTGCGCCGCGCCCCTGCTCGACAGCGCCGGCGGGCAGGCGGGGTGCGACGGTGTCGAGCGCCTCGAGCACGTCACGCACGTTGTGGATCGTGGGCGCGAAGTGTAGGTCGCCCCGCACGTCGCGCAGCACGACCGAACGGTCCCCGGACGCCACGAGCAGCCCCAGCAGCGGGGCCGCGGCCGCCTGCTCGGGCGTGACGGTGTTCCGCTCGAGGAAGCGGGGGAGCGCCCGGTCCGGGTACAGCGTGTAGCTGTGCTGGTCCGCGCGGTACAACGCGCTGGCGCGCAGCGCCGCGAGCAGGTCCGCGGCCTCCTCGGGCGCGAGCAGGCCCGACGACAGGACCGCCACCTGGCCCTCGAGCATCTCCTGGAGCCGGCGGACGCCCGCCCGACCCGGCGCGAGGTCCAGCAGGTTGTAGGAGTGGTACAGCCCGTCGTCGCGCCGGTTCGCCCGCAGCCCGCTGTCCACGTACTGCTGCGCGAGGTCCAGCAGCTCCGCGACGGTCGCCGCCGGCACGTGGGCGCGCTCGCCCGAGAGCCCGTCGTACACACGCGCCCGGTACGCCGTGCCGGCGTCCCCGAGCGCGTCCATGACGTCGCGGCGCGCGCCGTCGTCGAAGCCGGAGCGCGTGGCGTCCGCGTGCGCCGCGAGCACGTCCCGCACCCGCCCGAGCAGGGTCGCGAGCTCGGCCGTGAGCTCGACGTCGTCGCCCAGCAGGCCGCGCACGACGCCGAGGAACCGTCGGACGTACGCGAGCGTCACGACCGACAGACCGCGACCGACGAGGGCGTTGTTGGCGTCGTTCCACTCGGGGCGCTGGGTGTTCATCCAGATGCCGCCGTCGGGCACGAGGTTCACGAGCTTGGCCAGCAGCGGCAGCAGCAGCTTCTCGGCCAGGGTGACCCGCACGAGGTCCCCGTCCAGGCCGTGGAGCAGGCGCCCGTCCGCACCCTCGGCGGCCGCCCGCTCGAGCGTCGCGGCGTGCGCCTCGTCGTCGAACGTGATGGTCGCGTACGGGTCGTCGAGGGTCTGCTCGTAGGTCGCGATGCGGTAGGGCACGTCGCCGTGGGTGAACAGCCGCCGGTCCGCCAGGTCGTGGAGGCGGCCGGGATGGAAGCGCATCGACGTCTCGAGGAGCTTGCACAGGTAGACGATCTGGTGGTCGCTCCAGTAGCCGATGTTCGCCCACGGGTTCCCGGGCTCCGGGATCTCCCAGTCGATGCCGTCGCGCGAGATCCGGTACGGGTTGTACCCGTCCGCGGTCGTGGCGTCCAGGAAGACGGCCACCATCGACTCGGCGTACTCGGGGAACGACCACGCGAGCGCCTCCCAGTTCTGGAAGATGTCGCGCCAGTTGCCCTGGTAGTCCATTCGTGTGCCGCCGTCGGCGTCGCGCAGCGCGATCCGGAACTTGTTCCACGGGCGGCTGGGGTCGCCGTGCCGGCGGCTGAAGGTGAGCGGTAGGTACTCCAGTGCGAGGCGCTCGAGGTCCGCATCGCCCGACGCGCGCGCGGCGGCGACCAGCTCCGCGGCGTCGAGGCGCTCGGGCAGGGCGGCGAGGAGCTCGGCGGAGCGAGCTGCGACGAGGGTGCTGCGGCGGGCGACGAAGCGACGCACGTCGGCCGGGTCGAGGGCGTACCCGTCGGCCGGCACGCCGCCGCGCATCAGGTTGAACAGCACGTTGGCGCTGTGGTGGGCGGCGGCGAGCTCGTCGCCGGTGAGCTGCACGCCGTCGGCGGTCGCGACGAGCGTCTCGAGGTCGGTGCGGCTCCTCGCGACGTCCGCGCGGAGGCGGGAGGCGAGCTCGTCGGGCCGGCGCAGCTCCTCGCTCAGGGCGACGACGTCGGCCGCGCTCTGCTCGACGTCCGCGACCACGTGCCAACCGACCGCGCCGCCGGGCGGGACGAGGACGCGTGCCCGGGTCAGGTACGCGCCGCGCAGGCCGCGCACGTCGTTCTCCGGCAGGACCACGTCGCCGGCGCCGAACGCGTGCAGCTGCTGGGTCGACAGCAGGTGCTCCGCGCCGTCGAGGCCCACCTGCCAGGCGACCGTCGCGTGCAGGGACTCGCGCGGCTCGGCGAGGTCCGTCAGGTCGGAGTTGAGGTAGAAGACCCCGAGGCCGGTCGCGGGATCGATCTCGGCGCGCTTGTAGGCGTCGAGCAGGTAGCTCAGCTCGTTCTGGACGAGGACCGTCGTGCCGGCCGGCAGAACGTTCAGGAACCCGTCGAGGACCTCGACCGTGCGCGGCGTCGTCCCCGTGCTCCGCAGCTCGCAGGTGCGTACGACGCCGTAGCGCGCGCTCGTCTCCCAGGCGACCCGCAGGGTCAGGTCGAGGTCGTCACGGCGCTCCTCGAAGACCAGTGTGGTGCCCAGGTAGTCCTTGTACAGGTTCCGTTCCACGACGGGGTCGCCGGGCCGCGTCTCGGCGAAGGGGTGCCAGACGACCGCGGAGCCGTCCGCGCGGGCGACCCTCAGGACGGTCAACCCGCCGGTCCGGCCGGCGCCCTCGGTGACCTTGTCCTCGGTGTAGTAGGGGAAGAGCGCGTGGTCGGCCGCCACCCGGCCGGCCGTGAGGCCGCCCGTGCTCGAGATGAACAGCCACAGGTCGCTCGCGCCGACCAGGGTCATGAAGAACGGCGGCATCTGGTCGTACGCGGTGATGCGGTAGAACCGCCGCCCGTCCAGGTCGACAGGCCGGCCCGAGGGTGCGCCCCGCCCCGGGCCGGGACGGGTGTGCGCGACTGCTGCGGAAGTCATCGTCGTCCTTCGCGTCCTCGGAGGTGCGGTCCGATGGGACCGGTCTCAGCAACCAGCGATGAGACCGGTCTCAGTGAACGGGGTGAGCACGAGGATGCCACGTCCGGGCCGTCACGTCAGCATCCAGCGCGGGCCGGCTCGCCCTGGGCCCGCAGGCCGACCTGCCCGACCTGCGCCCGCAGGTCCGCGACCGGGCTCGGTGGCACTCGGCATCGCGGCGCCGGGCGACCCCGGGCCGGACCCCAGCGCGGGGGCCTTGACGCCCGTCCCGGATCGTCCCTAGCGTCCCTCTCACCCCCCGATGGCGCCGTTGGTGCCGTTCTTGGCAGGTCTACAACGATGAAGACCGAAGGGGGTGAGGGTCCTGGCCGGTGCCGACGCCCGCGCACGCGAGGCGTCCGGCAGCACGACACGCACGCCGGCCGGGCGGAGGACGACCTCCGGCCCGCCGGCTCCAGGGTGAGTACCGGAGAGGAACCGACGATGGTGAGTACCTCACGACGGCGTGACGGTGCACGGGTCGCGCCGCTGCGCGCCCGACCGCACGGCGCCCGATGGATCGCGACCGGGGTGGCGGTCGTCTTCGCGACGGCCGGGTTCGCCGGCCCCGCGTGGGGCGTCGACCCCGAGCCCGAGCCGACGGCGACCGCGGAGCCGACGACCGAGCCCACGACCGAGCCCACGGCCGAGCCCACGACTGAGCCCACGACTGAGCCCACCGCGGAGCCGACGACTGAGAGCGCGGACGAGCCCGCCGCGGAGGAGGCCACCTACGCGGTCGAGATCCGCTCGACCGGGCGCGGCACCGTGACCGGTGCGGGCACCTACGCCCCGGGCGAGACGGTCGAGCTGACCGCCGTCCCCGCCCCCCGGCACGTGTGGGGCGGCTGGACGTCCGACGAGCTCGGCTGGATCGGCGCCCGGGTCACCTCGTTCACGATGCCGGAGGGCGACGTCGTCCTGCAGACGACGTTCCGCCCCCAGATGGCGCCGCTCGAGCACGTCTACCGGGACTACTTCGACGTCGGCAACATCTGGTCGGGTCCCCAGACGTACGCGGAGGGCTCGCCCAACTCGGCGACCGTCGACCGGCACTACTCCGTGATGACCGCCGAGAACGCGATGAAGCCCATCGAGCTGCTGCCGAACGCGAACATCGACCCGACGACGGGCGAGTTCACGTTCCGGTGGGACGTCGCCGACGCGTTCGTCGACGAGACCCTGGCCCGCGGCATGGACGTGCACGGCCACGTGCTCGTCTGGCACGGACAGTCACCGTCGCGCATCAACAGCGGGGCGACCGGCGGCACCCGCGCGCTCGCCAAGGCGAACATGGAGCGCTACATCCGTGAGGTGCTGACGCACTTCTCCGGCCGCGTCGTCTCCTGGGACGTCGTGAACGAGGCCTTCGTGGACGGGCTCGACGAGTTCGACCCCGCCACGCAGGACTGGCGGGACTTCCTGCGCGGCGGCCCGAACGGCGGGTTCTCGCTCTGGTACCGCGCGTACGCCAACGGCGCCGACGCGGCGGCCGGCGAGACGCCGTCGGACTTCCTGTACGACGCGTTCGTCTTCGCCCGGACCTTCGGGCCCGAGGCGCGGCTGGAGTACAACGACTTCAACATCTTCCAGTCCGAGGGCAAGGCCCAGGCGGTCATCGCCATGGCCACCGACCTCAACGCGCGGTATGCGGCCGAGCACCCCGAGGACCCGCGACCGCTGGTCGAGGCCATCGGCCTGCAGTCGCACAACTACATCAACCAGACGCCGGCCTTCGCCTGCTCCGACCTCACGCGCCTGCCGAGGCTGGTGGACGATGACGCGGAGGAGTGGCAGCCCGGTGCCTGCTCGGACCACGCGTCGGTGGAGCGCTCGCTCCAGCTGATCACCGAGGCGGGCTTCACGGCCAGCGTCAGCGAGCTGGACCTGCAGGTGTGGGAGGCGTGGAACGGCCAGCCCGAGGGTGACAACCCCGCCGGGTACCGCGACCTGACGGACCCGAGCGTCGCGGACCGCATCTCCCGCGACGGGTTCACCTACTGGGTCGGCAAGATCACCAACCGCGCCGAGCTCGAGGCGATCCAGGCCCAGCGGTACGCCGAGTACTTCGCGGTCTACAAGAAGTACTCGACCGACCTCAACCGGGTGACCTTCTGGGGTCTGACCGACCGGCTCAACTGGCGGGCGACGCACAACCCGCAGCTGTTCAACGAGGACTTCTCCGAGAAGCTCTCGGCGGCGGCGGTCGCCAACCCCGAGCGCTGGCTCGGCGTGCGCGGCCAGATCACCGACACCGCGGCGCTCGAAGAGCTCGTGGCGTACGTCCGGACACTCGACCTGCACGCCTACACCGGGCGGAGCGCCGCCGCGGTGCGGGCCGAGCTCGGTCACGCCACCGGCGTCCTCCGTCGGGGCGGGCCGCAGGCACAGCTGAACGCGGCCACCGAGTCCCTCGGGGCCGCGGTCGACGCGCTCGAGCTGAAGCAGCCGAAGCCGCCGAAGCCGCCCAAGCCGTGGCACCCGTGGCACCCATGGCACCCGTGGCAGCCGTGGCAGCCGTGGCACCCGTGGCACCCGCACGGGACGGCCCAGGTGGCGTAGCGCGCAGGACCCGGGGCCCCCGCGGGGCCAGGAGCCGCCCTTCTCCTGGTCCCCACGGGGGCCTCGTCGTGACCGAGACATCGGCGTGATGCACCTGAGCACGGGGTCCGGAGCGGTAGGCTCGTCCCGCTCCCACGGCCCACGCGGGGCTGATGCCCTTCCTCGCGGTGGCCCCTGGGACGCCCCGCGGCCGACGTCACCGTCCCCCGCGGGCGGCGCACGCGGGACGCTGCGCGACGGCCAGACGCTTGTGACGCGGTAACGGAGGGCCTGCCGGTCCCGGCCGGCCCCGACGGGCCACGGTGCGGCGCACCCTCGCCGCCGTCGCGGAGCGACGCTTCGAAGGAGGACATGTGGCAGGACCCGGCCAGCGACGGTCCGGTCGTGGGCGCGGCGGTGCCGGCGGCTCAGGGAGCGGCGCCGGTAGCGCGCCGCGCTCCTCGGCCAACGCCCAGCGCCGGCGCCACCCGGACGAGGAGGGGATCATCCCCGTCCTCGCGCAGGTCGCCCGCGAGGTCGACAACGCCGTCCGCCGTCCCCCGACGCGGGCCGCGGTCCGCACGAAGTTCCAGGTCGTCGCCCTGCTGGTCCGCGAGGAGAAGGCCCGCGTGGTGGCCGACGTGTCGCTCACCCCGGCCAAGCGCGACCACGAGCTCAAGCGCCTCGACGGCGTCGCGACGATGCTCGCCCGGATCGCCGCCCGCGACACCTCCATGCTCGCGCTGCTCGCCGAGGACGCCCGCGTGTCCGACGCCGCCCGCGCCTACAAGGCGACCCTCATGCGCGAGGGCGGGCTGGAGGTGCCCACCGAGCCCGAGCCGGAGCCCGTCGCTCCGGCCACCCCCGCGCCCGGCACCGAGAACCGCGTGGTCCCGCGTTCGGTCATCGCGCGCCAGCTCGCCAACCCGTTCCTCGCCCCGGACTTCGAGGCCGCCGCCGAGCGCATGGCGCGGGCCCGCCGCCTGGCCGGGTGGGAGCTGCTCGAGCCGCTGTTCCGCTCGTTCGAGGTCGCCGGCCCGGGCGCCCCTGCCTGCATGCCGCTGCCCGACGGGCGTCTGGTCTCCGCCCCGCCCGGCCGCGCGCTCATGCCG
>JAEZBT010000155.1 GCA_023426865.1 Actinomycetes bacterium | reverse complement strand
ATCATCGAGCCGCCGATGATGTTCGAGCTGGAGAAGGCGGGCATCAAGGTCGCGGACGCCCAGCAGACCATGTTGGAGGCGCGCGAGCTGAAGTCCAACGACGAGATCGCGCTGTTGAACCGCGCCGCCGCCATGGTGGACGGCGCCTCGGCCGTGGGCGTGCTGGTGACGACGACGCCGTGCGGGGTGCCGCGCAGGCCGACGAGCCCGGCCGAGCCGACGCCGGCGACGAGGAGGGCCGTCCCGGCCGCGACGCCGACGCCCACCGCGAGCCGCCTGCCCATCGTCCACCACCCTCACGTCCGCCATCAGCATCGGCGCGGGACGCCCATGGCTTGAGGTCGTGGCGCAGGGTCGACGCCGGGACCGGCCACGCCCGCGACAGCTGTTCAGGAGCCAAGACGGTGAACCGGAATGCGGACACGCGCCAGCCGACGTGACATCGGGGTCGTCCACCCCGTAGGCTGCGGTTCGTGCAGACGATCCTCCTCGTACTCGGCTAGGCGCGGGCTCGACCCCCCAGCCAGGTCAGGCCTGCGCCCACCCCTCCAGCCACACGGCCCGAGGGGTTTTTTCATGCCCCGGGCGCCGGCATCCGGCAACATCCGCACGACGAGCACCACCAGAAGCGCACCACCAGTACCGCACCATCTCGACAGGAGCTCACGATGGTCCAGGACCAGCAGCCGACCGCAGCGGCCGGCGCCACCCGTCCGCCGACCCCGCCGGCCCCCCGAGCCGGCGTGACCCCCGCCGACGTCGCCCGCACCGTCGTGGCGCACGGCGAGGCCGTCACCGGCGCGCAGTCGATCGTGCGCTCGCTCGAGGCCGTGGGGGCCAAGGTCGTCTTCGGCATCCCCGGTGGGACGATCCTGCCGACGTACGACCCGCTCATGGACTCGACCAAGCTGCGCCACGTCCTCGTGCGCCACGAGCAGGGCGCCGGTCACGCGGCCGAGGGCTACGCGTACGCGACGGGCGACGTCGGAGTGTGCATGGCGACGTCGGGCCCGGGTGCGACGAACCTCGTCACGGCGCTCGCGGACGCGAACCTCGACTCGGTGCCGGTCGTGGCGATCACGGGTCAGGTCGGCGCGGCCCTGATCGGCACGGACGCGTTCCAGGAGGCGGACATCGTCGGCATCACGCTGCCGGTCACCAAGCACAACTTCCTCGTGACGAACGCCGACGAGATCCCCCGCACCATCGCCGAGGCGTTCCACATCGCCCGGACCGGCCGACCCGGCCCGGTGCTCGTCGACATCGCGAAGTCCGCCCAGCAGGCGATGACGACGTTCAGCTGGCCGCAGCCGGTGGACCTCCCGGGCTACCACCCCGTGACGAAGCCGCACGCCAAGCAGGTGCGCGAGGCGGCACGACTGCTCGCCACCGCGCGTCGGCCCGTCCTCTACGTTGGCGGTGGGGCGGTCCGCTCCGGGGCGGCCGCTGAGCTGCGCAGGCTCGTCGACGCGAGCGGTGCCGCGGTCGTGACGACCCTGATGGCGCGCGGCGTCCTGCCCGACGACCACCCGCAGCACCTCGGCATGCCGGGCATGCACGGGACCGTCCCCGCCGTCGCCGCACTGCAGAAGGCGGACCTCATCGTCGCGCTCGGCACCCGGTTCGACGACCGGGTGACCGGGAAGATCTCCTCGTTCGCGCCGCACGCGACGATCGTCCACGCCGACATCGACCCGGCCGAGATCGGCAAGAACCGGCGGGCGGACGTCCCGATCGTCGGCGACCTCAAGGAGGTCATCGCCGACCTGCTGCCCGAGCTCGAGCGGGAGCACGCGCAGCACGGCAAGCCCGACCTGGCGGCCTGGTGGCGGCAGATCGACGACTGGCGCGAGACCTTCCCGCTCGGGTACACGGCGACGGACGACGGCCACATGGCGCCGCAGCACGTCATCACGCGGCTCGGCGAGATCGCCGGCCCCGAGGCGATCTACGTCGCCGGCGTCGGGCAGCACCAGATGTGGGCGGCCCAGTTCATCCGGTACCAGCGCCCGGGCGCGTGGGTGAACTCCGGCGGCCTCGGCACCATGGGCTTCGCCGTGCCCGCGGCGATGGGCGCGAAGGTCGGCGACCCCGACCGGACCGTCTGGGCGATCGACGGCGACGGCTGCTTCCAGATGACCAACCAGGAGCTGGCCACCTGCGCGATCAACGAGATCCCGATCAAGGTCGCGGTCATCAACAACTCCTCGCTCGGCATGGTCCGTCAGTGGCAGACGCTGTTCTACGAGTCGCGCTACTCGAACACCGACCTGCACACGGGCCACGGCACCGCGCGGATCCCCGACTTCGTCAAGCTCGCCGAGGCCTACGGGTGCGTCGGTCTGCGCTGCGAGAAGGACGACGAGGTCGACGCGACGATCGAGCAGGCCATGGAGATCAACGACCGTCCGGTCGTCGTCGACTTCACCGTCTCGCGCGATGCCATGGTCTGGCCGATGGTCGCGGCCGGCGTCAGCAACGACGAGATCCAGTACGCCCGCGGCATCAGCCCGGCGTGGGACCGGGAGGAGTGATGCGCCGCATCGGGCTCCTCGGGGGGACCTCCTGGGAGTCGACGGTCGACTACTACCGGCTGCTCAACGCCGGCACCCGTGACCGGCTCGGCGGCTCGCACTCGGCGGACCTCCTGCTGCGGTCGGCCGACTTCGCCGACATCGAGTCGCTGCAGGCGGTCGACGACTGGACCTCGCTCGGCCGTCGCTACGCGCGGGAGGCGGCGACGCTCGTGGACGCCGGCGCCGAGGTGCTGGGCATCTGCGCCAACACGATGCACCTGCTCTACGAGGACGTCGTCACCGCGGGCAAGCCCGTCGTGCACCTCGTGGACGCGGTGGCGGACGTCGCGCAGGCCGCCGGCTACACCCGGGTCGGCCTCCTCGGCACGCGCTACACGATGGCGTCGTCCGAGCTCTACCCCGAGCGGTTCGGGGCGCGGGGGATCGACGTCGTCGTGCCGGAGGCCGAGGACGCCGCCGAGGTGCACCGGATCATCTACGCCGAGCTGGTACGCGGCGAGGTCCTCGAGTCCTCGCGCGACGCGCTGCTCGCCGTCGTCGGGCGCCTCGTCGCCGCCGGGGTGCAGGCCGTGATCCTCGGCTGCACCGAGCTCGGCATGATCCTCGCCCCCGAGCAGAGCCCGGTCCCGCTGCTCGACAGCCTCGCGATCCACGTCGAGGCCCTCCTGGACGCCGCCCTCGGCCCGTCGGGGCCGGCGCCCGGCGACCCCTCCGACGGCCCGTCCGTCCCGTCCGATCGCTCGTCCCAGCCAGCCCTGGAAGAAGGTGCAGCATGAGCAGGCACACGCTGTCGGTGCTCGTGGAGAACAAGCCCGGTGTCCTCACGCGCGTCGCGGGCCTCTTCGCCCGTCGCGCGTTCAACATCCACTCCCTCGCGGTGGGCCCCACCGAGCACGACGAGATCTCGCGGATCACGGTGGTCGTGGACGTCGACGAGCTGCCGCTGGAGCAGGTGACGAAGCAGCTCAACAAGCTGATCAACATCATCAAGATCGTCGAGCTCGAGCCCGAGGCCTCGGTGCAGCGCGAGCTGCTCCTGGTCAAGGTCCGCGCCGACATGTCGACGCGGTCGCACGTCCTGGAGGTCGTCGAGCTCTTCCGGGCGCACGTGGTCGACGTCGTGCCCGACACGGTGACGATCGAGGCGGTCGGCAACGGGGCCAAGCTCAACGCGCTGCTCGCTGCGCTCGAGCCGTTCGGCATCCGCGAGATCGTCCAGTCCGGCACCGTGGCCATCGGCCGCGGCGCCCGCTCCATCACCGACCGCGCGCTGGAACGCGTGTCCCGTCCGGCCTGAGACGGGCCAGACTGTCCGCAGCACTCCGGCTCCACCGATCCACGAACACCGAGGAGATCTCCCGTGGCAGAGCTCTACTACGACGACGACGCCGACCTCTCGGTGATCGCCGGCCGCAAGGTCGCGATCATCGGCTACGGCAGCCAGGGCCATGCCCACGCCCTGAACCTGCGTGACTCCGGCGTGGACGTGCGGGTCGGCCTGCGCGAGGGCTCCGCGTCCCGGGCCAAGGCCGAGGAGCAGGGCCTGCGCGTCGTGACCCCGACCGAGGCCGCGGCCGAGGCGGACGTCATCATGATCCTCGCGCCCGACCAGGTGCAGCGGCACCTGTACCGCGACGAGATCGCCCCGAACCTCACCCAGGGCAAGGCGATCGTCTTCGCGCACGGCTTCAACATCCGCTTCGGCTACATCACGGCGCCTGAGGGCGTCGACGTGTTCATGGTCGCGCCCAAGGGCCCGGGCCACATCGTGCGCCGCGAGTTCGAGGCGGGGCGCGGCGTGCCGGTGCTCGTCGCCGTCGAGAAGGACGCGTCGGGCAACGCCTGGCAGCTCGCACTGTCGTACGCCAAGGCCATCGGCGGCCTGCGCGCGGGCGGCATCAGGACGACCTTCACCGAGGAGACCGAGACCGACCTGTTCGGCGAGCAGGCCGTCCTCTGCGGCGGCGCGTCGCAGCTCGTCCAGTACGGGTTCGAGGTGCTGACCGAGGCCGGCTACCAGCCGGAGATCGCCTACTTCGAGGTGCTGCACGAACTGAAGCTCATCGTCGACCTGATGATCGAGGGCGGCATCGCCAAGCAGCGCTGGAGCGTGTCCGACACGGCCGAGTACGGCGACTACGTGTCGGGTCCGCGCGTCATCGACCCGCACGTCAAGGACAACATGCAGGCCGTGCTGGCCGACATCCGCAGCGGTGCGTTCGCCGCGCGGTTCATCGCCGACCAGGACGCGGGCGCGCCCGAGTTCTTGGCGCTGCGCGCCAAGGGTGAGCAGCACCCGATCGAGGGCGTCGGCCGCGAGCTGCGCAAGATGTTCTCGTGGATCAAGCCGGCGGACTCGGACTACACCGAGGGCCACGCGGCCCGCTGACCTGCGGCGGCGCACGCCGCTCGACGCAAGCAAGGGTGCGTACGCCGGACCCCCGGTGGTTAGTCGGGCCCCC
>JAEZBT010000019.1 GCA_023426865.1 Actinomycetes bacterium | reverse complement strand
TCCTTTGCCACCAGGAAGTAGTGCTTCATGAAGCGCTCGACGGCAGAAAGGCCTGGCCGCGAATGATAGCCGAGACTTTCGGCGATCTCGCGCTGGATGTCGAAGGACAGCCGCTCCTCCGCCTTGCCTGTCAAAAAGTGCATGTGGCAGCGAACAGCCCAAAGGAAGTCTTCCGACTTCTGGAAGACCTTCCATTCATGGCGAGAGAGGACGCCCAGCTTGATCAGTTCCTGCGCGTTGCGGATGCGGTAGTAGTATTTGGCGATCCAGAAGAGCGTATGGAGGTCTCTTAGACCGCCCTTGCCTTCCTTGACGTTCGGCTCCACGAGATAGCGGGTATCGCCGGCCTTCTGGTGGCGCAGGTCGCGTTCCGCGAGCTTGGCGGCGACGAAATCCTCACCCGTTCCGGCGACGATCTCCGCGTCGAACCGCTTCTCCAGCTCCGCCACCAGCGCCTCGGCGCCGCAGACATAGCGACTTTCGAGGATCGCCGTGCGGATCGTCATGTCCGTCTTGGAGAGCTGGATACACTCCTCCACCGTGCGGGTTGCATGGCCGACCTTGAAGCCCATGTCCCAGAGGACATAGAGCAGGAATTCAATCGCCTTCCGCATGGCGTCGGAGTTCCTTGCAGGCAGCAGGAAGAGCAGGTCGATATCCGACCCGGGGGCCAGGGTGTCACGGCCATATCCGCCAACAGCCGCAACCGCTATGCTGCTGGCTTCCGGATGGAGCGTCTTGGCCACCGCCACATGCAGGGCCTGGATCACCTGGTCCTGCAGCCATGAAAGGCGCTGGGCGCAGGCGAGGCCACCGCCATCCTCACCCAGCAACCGGCGGATGTGCTTTCGGCCCGCGGTGCTGGCAGCCCTCAGTACCGCAAGCACTGCTGCGCGCCGATCCAGCGCCGACTTCCCTTCGTCCTGCAGGGCCGCAAGGCAATCTGCCCGCAGCGCTTCCACGTCGAGGATGTCGGAGAGATCAATCGCGTCCTGAACCATTTTATCCCGCTGATGCCGGCCCGAATGGAGCCTATATCCGCTCCACTGCAGACTGGCCAATACTAAACATCATCCGCCGTTCACACTTCGTGTGCCGGAGAATGACTGGCCTTCCTCATTCGCGAGGCAGTAGCTTGCGCAGCAGATAGAGCGCCTCGAGCGCCTCGCGCGGCGTCATGTCGTCCGGGTTGATTGCCTTCAGGGCTTCTTCCACCCTGGAAGGCCCTGCCCTCCGCTGCTCCTCGCGCCGGACGGCCACCTGAAACAGCGGCAGGTCATCGATCAGCTGGCTCGCCGGGTTCTTCCGGTCGGAATCCTCCAGCTTCGTCAGCACGTCCCTTGCCCGCGCGACCACGGAGGCAGGCAGGCCGGCAAGACGGGCAACCTGAATGCCGTAGGATCGGTCTGCGGCACCCGGTCCGACTTCATGGAGGAAAACCACTTCTCCATCCCATTCCTTGACCCGCATGGTCGCATTCGAAAGCCGGTTCAGCTTCTCCGACAGAACCGTCAGCTCGTGGAAATGAGTGGCGAAGAGCCCGCGGCAGCGATTGACCTCATGCAGATGCTCGACCGCCGCCCATGCAATGGAGAGACCGTCGAAGGTAGCCGTGCCCCGGCCGATTTCGTCGAGGATGACCAGCGAGCGGTCGGTCGCCTGGTTGAGGATGGCAGCCGTCTCGACCATCTCCACCATGAAGGTGGACCGCCCCCGGGCGAGATCGTCGGAGGCCCCGACGCGTGAGAAGAGCCTGTCGACCACGCCGATATGCGCGGACGACGCCGGAACGAACGATCCCATCTGGGCAAGGATGGCGATCAGCGCATTCTGCCGCAGGAACGTCGACTTGCCGCCCATGTTCGGACCCGTCAGCAGCCACAGCGCACCAAACTCGCCGCCTTCCGAAGGCGAGAGATCGCAGTCATTGGCAATGAAGGGGCCTTCCGACTGCCGCCGGAGCGCCTGCTCCACGACCGGATGCCGGCCGCCTTCGATCGCGAACATGCGGGAGGCGTCCACCACAGGCCGGCGATAGCTCCATTCTTCCGCGAGCAGGGCCAGAGCCGCCGCCACGTCGATGACGGCGATCGCACGCGCGCCCTTCTTGATGGCCTCGGCCTCCCCGGTCACCGCCTCGCCCATACGATCGAACGCCGCCAGCTCGATTGCCAGCGCACGATCGGCGGCGTTGGCGATCCGGCTTTCAAGATCTGCAAGCTCGGTCGTCGTGAAGCGCATGGCATTCGCCATCGTCTGCCGATGGATGAAGCGTGCCTTCGCCTCCGGACCATCCGTCATTGGACCGGCACTGCCTGCAGTGACCTCGATGAAATAACCAAGCACGTTGTTGTGCTTGATCTTCAGGGACCGAATGCCGGTTTCCTCGGCGTATTGCAGTTGCAGTCCCGCAATGACGCGCCTGGACTGGTCGCGCAGCGCCCGCACCTCGTCGAGTTCCGTATCGGCGCCTTCGCGCAGGAAGCCGCCGTCGCGCTTCAGGAGCGGCAGGTCATCGGCCAGCATCTCCGCGAGCCGCTGCTCCAAGGTTGGCGGGAGTGAGCGAAGATCCTCCAGCGCCGTTGCGAGTTCCTCCGGCAGCATCGATTTCTCGAGGAAGGATGCGACGGCACGAGACACTTCCAGGCCGCGACGTATCGCGCCGAGGTCACGCGGGCCGCCACGGTCGAGCGCCAGGCGCGACAGGGCCCGAGGCATGTCCGGCACATGCTTCAACGCCGCCCGGAGCTCGGAGCAGAGCGACGGCTCGTCGAGCAGGAAGGAGATCGAATCCAGCCTTAGGTTGATCTGCACCGGGTCGGTCAACGGCGACATCAGTCGCTCGGCGAGCAGGCGGGCACCGCCGCCGGTCACTGTCCGGTCGATAGCCTTTAGCAAGGTGCCGTCCCGGTCACCGGACAGGGTCCGCGTCAGTTCAAGATTGCCGCGGGTGGCCGGGTCTATGAATAGGGTCGAGGCGGCGCTCTCGCGCTCGGGGATGCCAAGTGGTGGCCGCTCGGATATCTGCGTCTTCTCCACATAGGCGACCGCAGCCGCAGCTGCCGCCAGCTCTGCCCGGGAAAAGCTGCCGAAACCGTCGAGGGTGCCGACACCGAAATAGCGGGTAATACGCCCCTCCGCGCTGGCGCTGTCGAAGAGAACGCCCGGCTGCGGGACCGCAACCTTGCCCAACACGTCGAATAC
>JAEZBT010000014.1 GCA_023426865.1 Actinomycetes bacterium | reverse complement strand
CTGTTGGAGACTGTTGAAGGTGAGCCACCGACGCTGCAATTGGACGCGGAGGGCAAGGTGTTGATGGGTGAGGATCAATGGCCCGTGGTGGCAGGAGGCTGGCCTTGCGCACGCTTTCCCACGGATTGGGCGGCGCGGGCGCAGCGGGTTTTGGATGAATATCACCATTTGCGCCAGATGCACACTTTGACCAGCAAGCCAGAGCAGCGTGCCCAGACTTTTCCTCAACTGCGTGACTTTTTGCAGCGGTGTGCGAGTGACCCCACAATACTCAGCGAGCGTGATATGCGTTGGCTGCGGGTGCTGCTGGCGCGCTTCATCCACAAATATGGCGTGCCCGATTCGCTGCGCCACCGTGAATTGCGTCGCCAACAGGCGCGCCAGGTGGATATTCCGATTTACAAGGATGTGGCCCAAGTGGTCGTGGCGCGCCTGGCAAGGTATGACCAGGATGGGGGGATTGACACGCTAGAGGCAGTGACACAGCCCATTCAACCCGATGAGGCGCAGCAATGGCAGGTGAAGCCTGAGACTGCAGTGCCACCCCACATTGCGCGCAAAGTGGCGCGATCGCTGGTTGATTCGATTGAGAATTTGGTGGCGCGCGGGGTAATTACTTCCAGTGAGACCCTGGCGCGCGTGCTGCCGCAGATGACTTCGGAGATTCGAGCCGCGGGCATTGTTGACCCCACGTTGCGCGCCCTTTATGCTGCCATCTATCGTGCTTTTCGTCGCCGTCGTTCGCTGCTGCTGCTCAACTTCGAGCGCCAGGTGCGCATTGAGGAATTGCCATGGATTGCAGCCATTGAACGCTTCCGCCAGGAGAATTTATCGACGCGAGAATTGGCGCGGCAAACACTTGCCGAGGTGGTGACGCTGGCCCTGACGCAATTTCCTTATGCGATTTTGCCCAATAAGTTGTTGCAAGAGTTGGAGGCGTTGGCAAAGGGGGCAGAATTGAACATTCCTTTGGTCGATGAAGTGGCTGCGGATATTTTTATGGGGGACTTTACACCCAAATTTCTGCGTGCCAGCCAGATTGCCGCCCAACAGGTGGCAGGCACGCTCTACGCGCGCTATTATGCCATTGACACCGACCAGGTGCAGCGCATTGGAGAACGCGCTGGCGCGTCCGTGAAGAAGTCGCTATTCCGGCGTAAGGCAAATGCCCCGCAGGAGACTGAGACAGAGAGCTTTATCCAGCTTTGTACACAACGGGCGGGTGTGGGTGATGCGGGGCGTTGGAGTGTGGCGCGCAATGGCATGATCATTGAGCAGCAGCAGATCTTGACGACGCAGAACCTCGCCACCTTCTTCGACGTGCTCAACTTGGCTGAGACACTCCACAGCGAATTGCCCGCCATGGCGCGCCGCTGTTTTGTATGGATTTGCCAGCGGCAGCAGATGCAGATCGACAACTATCATGGTCGCCTGATCATGGTGAAGAATACCGCCTATGCGTGGCGGCAGATGATCTATTTCCTCTCTTTTCTCCCCGAAGATGAACTTCAGGCCTTTTTGGTATGGGCTGAGGATCATTTCCGCCAGCAATCCGGGTTGTTCCTGGCGCGCTTTCGGCCTGCCATGAATGGGCTGGTTGCCGCGGCGAATGGCAGCACGCTTGAAGCTGCCGCAGGCGATGAACGCCGGCCTGTGGCGCGCTTCCTCGGCTGGACGCAAGAAGGCCATTGGTTATTGGGCTAATGCTGTCGCGCTATACCTGGAAGTCCACGATGTTAATGGCGTTGACTGATAAGGCGATCAAGGTGTTGGTGGAGCAGGTGCCAACCCAACCCTCTGCCTATCCCAACCCTACCCCCATAGTTGAATCCCAACCCATAACCCTTACCTTTGGCAGGTGAAGTGCTGTTGCGTTCGTCCTATACTGTGGACATATGAGATGGACAACGAAACAGGGGCGCGAGGTGAATCGAGCAAGGACTTCGACACATCAACCCGCCCACCGTTCTAATTGACAGCGGAAATGTAGAGTGGGGCAACAGTACCTACACCATACGAAGTGGAACCTTTAGCGCGTTTTGAGCGTAGATGGTAACGCGACCACAACGCCCGTTGGCTCACGCCACGCAGTCAACCACCTGTAAAACATCCATAGGGACAAGATGCGCATGCAACCAATTGTACAAACGCAAAATTTGGGCAAGGCCTATCAACGCGCCGACGGTGCAATGGTCGATGCCGTAAAGAATGTCAACCTGGAGATTTTCAAGGGCGAGATCTTTAGCTTGCTGGGGCCGAATGGTGCGGGCAAAAGCACGACCATTGGCATGATCAGCGGGCTGGTGCCACCTTCCACAGGGGACGCAGTGATCGGCGGTTATTCAATTACCAAGCAGCCTATTCATGCGAAGCGGCTGATCGGTTATATTCCTCAAGAGATTGCGCTTTATCCAGAGTTGAGCGCGCGCCAAAATTTGCGCTTCTTTGGACAGCTATATGGTTTGCGCGGCAAGACATTGGATCAGCGCGTCGATGAAGTGCTGGAGTTGATTGGCCTGGCGGATCGCCAGCGCGATCGCGTGGAGGGCTTTTCGGGTGGTATGAAGCGGCGCGTCAACATTGGCGCGGGGCTGTTGCACAAGCCGCAACTCATTTACA
>JAEZBT010000403.1 GCA_023426865.1 Actinomycetes bacterium | reverse complement strand
GGACGTGTTGCCCGCGAACCGGGCCCGGCCGGAGCGGCGCCGCCCGACGGGGGCGGCTCCGCCGCCCGCGACGCGGCCGTGACCGCGGCCGCGGCCCTCGCCGCTCCGAACCCGCCGGGTGCTGTCTCGCCGCTCGGCGGTGGGCGGCGTTCGGCGGTGGGCGGCGTTCGGGATGTGGCGGAGGTCTGCCGTTCGGCATTCGACGTTCCGTGTTCCGCACTCGGCACTCGGCACTCGGCACTCGGCCATGGTGTCTGCGGGGTGCGTACCTTCGGACAGTGGTGACACCCGCCTCTTGGCTCGGCCCGCGCTCCTTGGCTCGACCTGCGCTCCTTGGCTCGGCCCGCGCTCCTTGGTTCAGCCTGCGTGCTTCGGCCTTGTGACCGGGTCGCGCTCATCCCAAGGCATTGCCGCACGGAGGACTGCTCCATAGACGAAGAGGACAGGTCTGTCTGGGCGTGCGGGTCGGGTCGCCGGCTGTGGTGCGGCGCATGCCGAATGGTGTTTCACGTGAAACGACGTCGGGGGACCGACGGTGAGGTTGCTCGCTTCAGTCGACGCAGCTCCGCTCTGACCCTCTCGCGGACCCGTCGACAACGCGCAGATGTGCGCGGACGTTGGCGGACATGACTTCCTCGCCCGCGAGGTACGTCAGTAAGGGAGACGAGTGGAGTTCCCCATTGGGCGGGGACCTTGCGTCCCTGGTTGCGCCACGGCCTTCAACGGAGTGCTCGTTTCACGTGAAACGTGGGCTCGCAGCGCGGCCCCCCGCGCCGACCGACGATGGTCGGGCGCTTGAGCAGCAACCTGGAAGCCTGAAGGAGGCCAGACAGCACCGACGAAGGCCAGACACGCCCAGCGCCTTGACCCGGTTCGTGTGCGTCCCGACCCAGCGCGGGAAGGCGGTGGCCGCCCGCCTGCGCGGGCCACACGCGTCTGCAGGCTAGGTACTCGCGTCCCGGCAGCCAATGAGCGAGGCCCTGGTTTCGCGCGAAACCAGGGCCTCGGTCGGGAGCGTCAGGCCTGCGCCGGGTGGATCACGACGTGTCGCTCGGGTTCCTCGCCTTCGCTGTCGCTCACGAGGCCAGCAGCGGCGACGGCGTCGTGCACGACCTTGCGCTCGAACGGGTTCATCGCCTCCAGGGCGACCTCCGATCCGGTGGCCTGAACCTTGGCGATGGCCTCCTTGGCGACCTCCACCAGCTCGGCGCGACGCCCGGCCCGGTACCCCGCAATGTCAAGCATGAGCCGGCTCCGCTCGCCCGTGCGCGTCTGCACCGCAAGTCGCGTCAACTCCTGGAGTGCCTCGAGCACGTCGCCGTCACGGCCGACGAGCCGCTGAAGGCTCCGGCCCGCCGAGCCCTCGGCGACGATGGCGAGCGACGCCCGCTGGTGGTCCACGTCGATGTCGATGTCACCGTCCGCATCGACGATGTCCAGGAGCTCCTCGAGGTAGTCGGCAGCGATCTCGCCCTCCTCCTCGAGGCGGCGGGTCAGGCTCTCGTCAGGGGCCGCGGCGGCGGCAGTCGCCGAGTCGGTCATGTCACTCCTCGAAGTCCCGTGTGTCACTTCTCGTCCTGGTCCGGCGTCGGTGCGCCGGAAGCGTCAGCGGCGTTGTCGGAGCCACCGGCGGCAGCGGGCTTCGCGCCCGGCTTGCCCGCACCGGGCTTGCCCCCGCCCGGCTTGCCACCGCGGGGCTTGGCGCCCGCGGGCTTCCCACCGGCGGTCGCAGCATCAGCCGCACCCTCACCAGCGGCGGGCTTGGCGCCCGTCGCCCGATCAGCACCCGGCTTCCCGCCTGCCGCAGGCTTGGCACCCGCCGGCTTGGCACCCGCCGGCTTCCCGGCTCCAGCACCGCCAGCCTTGGTACCCGAACCTGCCTGCCTCGCGCCCCCGCCCGCAGGCTTGGCACCCGCAGGCTTGGCACCCGCAGGCTTCGCGCCCGCAGGCTTCGCGCCCGCAGGCTTGGCACCCGCCGCAGGCGCCGTGCCTGCTGGCCGCGCACGGTCCTTGCGCACGGGCTGCTGGCGCTGACCGCGCGGCTTCGGCGCCTCGGTCGTCTCCTCCTCCTCGAGGACGATGCCCTTCTTGGCCGCCTTCTTCGCGCGGCGCTCCTTGAGCCGCCGCTCCGCCTCGGAACCCGGCGTCGGGTTCCGCCGGATGACGTAGAACTGCTGCCCCATCGACCACAGGTTCGTCGTGGTCCAGTAGATGAGGACACCGATCGGGAAGTTGACGCCCGACACGGCGAAGATGACCGGCAGCGCGTAGAGCAGCATCTTCTGCTGCTGTGCCATCGGGCCCTGGAGCGCCGTCGCGGGCATGTTCTTCTGCGTCAGCTGCTTCTGCGTCGTGAACGTCGTCACGGACATCGCGACGATCAGCGCGACCGTCACGATCTTCACCTGCGTGCTCGCGCCCTCCTGGAAGAACCAGGAAGAGATCGGTGCTCCGAAGACCTCCGCGTTCTCGACCGAGCTCGCCGTGTCGACGTCCATCGGGCCGATGGTCGGGTAGTTGCCCGCGGCGATGTCGTCCAGGTTGTTCAGCAGCCGGAAGAGGGCGAAGAAGATCGGGGACTGCGCCAGGATCGGCAGACACGAGGAGAACGGGTTCGTGCCGTGCTTCTGGTAGAGCGCCATGGTCTCGCGGGTCATCGCCTCGCGGGACGCCGGGTCGTTGCGGCCCTTGTACTTCTTCTGGAGGGCCTGGAGCTCGGGGGAGAGCATCTGCATCGCGCGCGCCGAGCGGATCTGCTTGACGAACAGCGGAATCAGCAGGGCGCGCATGATGATGACGAGCGCCACGATCGACAGCGTCCAGGTCACGCCGGAGTCGGCGCCGAGCCCGAGGTTCGTCAGGAGGTCGTGGACGCCGACCATGATCCACGCAACCGCGATCATGATCGGTTGCAGCAGGGTGTCGTACCAGGACATGAAGGAGCGCTCCTCGGTCAGTCGGCGCCGTGGGCGTGCGGCCCGACGGGATGGGCAGGCGTGTGGTCGCGCGCCGGTGGCACGTCGTCGATGCCGCCCGGGGTCCAGGGGTGGCACCGCGCGAGCCGGCGCACCGCGAGCCAGCCGCCGCGGACCAGCCCGTGCCGCTGCAGCGCCACCACGGCGTAGCTCGAGCAGCTCGGGTAGTACCGGCACGACGGCGGCGTCAGCGGCGAGATGAAGGTCTGGTACACACGCACGAGCCCGATGAGGAGCAGCGCGGGAAGGCGTCGGACCACGCTCAGCACGCCCGTCCGCCCCGGGAGGGCGGCAGCCGTGCCGGCTGGGGGAGTGGCGACGCTCATCGGGAGCCACCCTGCGCACCGGAGGCGTCGACGTGGAGGCCGGCGCGACGTGCGGCGGACCGCAGGGCGGAGCGGAAGTCCTCGCTCAGCGTGGCGTAGCCGGCGGCACCTGACGGGGGCAGCGCGCGCACGACGAGGTCGGCCCCCTCGGGGAGAGCCGCTCGCTGCTCCACCACGACACCTCGCAACCTTCGCCGGACCTTGTTCCGGACGACCGCACCGCCGACCGCACGCGAGACAACGAGCCCGACGCGCGTCCGGTTCCCGGCCTCGGACGCAGCCAGGCAGTGCACGACAAGCGTGCCCCGGCCCGCCCGCGCGCCACGCCGTACGGTCACGTCGAAGTCGGCGAACCGCCGCATGCGCAGCTCGGCAGGGAGCACGCCTGAAGCGTCAGGCGGAGAGCTTCTCGCGGCCCTTGCGCCGGCGCGCCGTGATGATGGCGCGGCCGGCACGCGTGCGCATGCGCAGGCGGAATCCGTGGGTCTTGGCCCGGCGCCGGTTGTTCGGCTGGAAGGTGCGCTTCGACACGTCAAGCTCCGTAAGGTCGTCCCGGTCACCGCCACGACGGCGGACATCTGCGCCTCCCCCGACAACGCACGCGCTGTGCGGCGCGCGCCGGTCTCACCGGGAGGTCGGGAGGTGGGCACGCCAGCAGGAACCGTCGGGAACGGCTGTGACACGGTACGCGGCGGTGCCACGAGGGGTCAAACGCGCGTGCCCCTGGCCGACCGGCGGCCGAACGGACCAGAATGCACCCGTACGGCGGATTCACGGCTCCGACACTCCGGGCACGATGTGGATCGGCAGTCCGGCGGGTGCCTCGCGCGACCGTGGATCGCCGTCTCCTGATCGCACCGGGCGGCACCGCGCGCCCGCCCGTCAGCATGGCCGCGCTCCGCACACAGTCTGTGGACAACTGTGTGGACGACGCACGGCCGTGCGAGACTTCGCAGGCTTGACGGCGTTGACGACACAGGAGCAACTGGTGGCAGCACAGGACGACTCGGTCGCCCAGATCTGGGACAGGGCCGTCGAGCGGCTGGCCGGCGACCCCGCGATGACGTCCCAGCAGCTGGCGTTCATCCGCCTCGCACGGCCGGTGGGCCTCCTGGACGGCACGGTGCTGCTCTCGGTCGACAACACCTTCACCAAGGACTACCTCGAGACCCGCGTCCGCGCGGAGCTCATCTCCACCCTGAGCGACGTCCTCGGTCAGGACGCGCGGATCGCCGTCATGGTCGAGGAGGGCGCGACCCCCGACACGGCCCCCCGCATGGCCGACGACGCCGGCCCCCGCACCGACGCCGACGCCGGTCCCCGCCCGCTCCGCGACGACGAGCGCTCGGACCGCGACGAGCGCACCGACCGCACCGACCGGGCCGACCTGTCGTCCCCGGACGTGCCGCGCACCGACAGCTACCGGCAGCACGGCACCCACCACCGACCGCCGGCGGAGCAGCCGCACCTGAACCCGAAGTACCTCTTCGAGACGTTCGTCATCGGCTCGTCGAACAGGTTCGCGCACGCGGCCGCGGTCGCGGTCGCCGAGGCGCCGGCCAAGGCCTACAACCCGCTGTTCATCTACGGCGACTCGGGGCTGGGCAAGACGCACCTGCTCCACGCCATCGGGCACTACGCCTTCTCGCTCTACCCCGGCGTCCGGGTGCGGTACGTGAACTCCGAGGAGTTCACCAACGACTTCATCAACTCCATCGGTGAGGGCAAGGCAGGCGCGTTCCAGCGCCGCTACCGCGAGGTGGACGTGCTCCTCGTCGACGACATCCAGTTCCTGCAGGGCAAGGAACAGACGATGGAGGAGTTCTTCCACACGTTCAACACCCTGCACAACGCGAACAAGCAGGTCGTCATCACGTCGGACGTGCCGCCCAAACAGCTCGCCGGCTTCGAGGACCGGATGCGCTCGCGCTTCGAGTGGGGCCTCATCACCGACATCCAGCCGCCGGACCTCGAGACACGCATCGCCATCCTCCGCAAGAAGGCGGCGAGCGAGCGGCTCCAGGCGCCCGACGACGTCCTCAGCTACATCGGCTCGAAGATCTCCACGAACATCCGCGAGCTCGAGGGCGCGCTCATCCGGGTGACCGCGTTCGCGAACCTCAACCGCCAGCAGGTCGACCTGGCGCTCGCGGAGATCGTGCTGAAGGACCTCATCACCGACGACGACACCGCCGAGATCACGGCGGCCACGATCATCACGCAGACGGCGAACTACTTCGGCCTGACGATCGACGACCTCTGCGGCTCTTCGCGGTCGCGCGTCCTCGTCACCGCCCGTCAGATCGCCATGTACCTGTGCCGCGAACTGACCGACATGAGCCTGCCGAAGATCGGCCAGCAGTTCGGCGGCCGCGACCACACCACCGTGATGCACGCGAACCGCAAGATCCGTGAGCTGATGGCGGAGCGCCGATCGATCTACAACCAGGTCACCGAACTCACGAACCGCATCAAGCAGCAGCACCGCGGCTGAATAGTCACGGGGAGAGCACGGCTCTGTTCACACCTGTGGACATCTTTGTGGATGCCCGTGGACGACACGCGTGGCCAATGTGGACATCACCCCGCGTTCCAGTGGATGCCAGGTGAACGACAGCAAGCCGTCCACCGCCCTCGGTACTCGTCGACAGCCACGTCGACACAGTGGTCCACACGCCCTCCAGTGCTCTGAACTGCGACGACGAACGTCTTCCACACCATCCACACCACCGATGACGATGACGAACTAGTTCTTCCATCAGAGATTCCACACACCTTCATGGCCCGGACGGGCACTTCTCCCGCACACCCGTCCTCCGGGTTCCCCAACCCGGTCGAGCCGACCGAAAAAGTGCTCCTCCAGGCCCTACCCGAAGCGTCATCAGCGGCTCGGGTGGTGTCCCTTCGTCTGCGCTCTCGCGTACTGTTCACCACGTACTCCGGACGCCGCGCGGCCGCGCACGCCGTGCCCCGGCCTGTCGCGGGGTCCCACGCACCACCGCACCAGCAGACCGGAGCACGCAGCACCGCACAGCAGGCGGGCTCGCCGGCCAGAAGGGATGAGGCATGAGGTTCCGGGTGGACCGCGACGTCCTGGCAGAGGCCGTGACCTGGACGGCGCGTTCGCTGCCGACCCGTCCTCCGGTCCCGGTGCTCGCCGGTGTGCGGATCGACGTCGAGGATGCCGGCGTCGTGCAGCTCTCGAGCTTCGACTACGAGGTGTCCGCCCGGTCGGAGATCGCGGCCGACGTCTCGGAGAAGGGCACGGTCCTCGTCTCGGGCCGTCTGCTCGCCGAGATCTCGCGCGCGCTGCCGGCCAAGCCGGTGGAGATGGTGCTCGACGGCACGAAGGTGTCGGTGACCTGCGGTGCCAGCCGGTTCACGCTGCTCACGATGCCGGTCGAGGACTACCCGGCCCTGCCGGCCATGCCGGACGTCATCGGCACGGTCGCGGGCGACCAGCTCGCCGAGGCGGTCGCGCAGGTGACGGTCGCGGCGAGCCGCGACGACACGCTCCCGCTGCTCACCGGCGTCCGGATGGAGATCGAGGGCGACACGATGGCGCTCCTCGCCACCGACCGGTACCGCCTCGCGCTCCGCGAGCTGCGCTGGACGCCGGGTCGCACAGACATCTCGCAGGTCGCGCTCGTCCGCGCCCGCACCCTGAACGACGCCGCCAAGTCCCTCGGCGGGTCCGACCAGGTCACCATCGCGCTGTCCACGGGCGCCGGCGTCGACCTCATCGGGTTCGAGGCCGGCGGCCGCCACACCACGTCGCTCCTCGTCGACGGCGACTACCCCGCCGTCCGGCGCCTGTTCCCGGACGACACGCCGATCCACGCCGTCGTCGACAAGGCCGCGCTCACCGAGGCGGCGCGCCGTGTGGCGCTCGTCGCGGAGCGCAACACCCCGATCCGGCTCGCCTTCACCGAGGGCCAGGTCGTGCTCGACGCCGGTCAGGGTGACGACGCGCAGGCGTCCGAGGCTCTCGAGGCGGCGCTCGTCGGCGAGGACATCACCGTCGCCTTCAACCCGCAGTACCTGCTCGACGGCCTCGGCGCGATCGCGACGCCGCTGGTCCGCCTGTCGTTCACCCACCCGAACAAGGCGGTCGAGTTCACGGGCCAGGCCGAGCCGGACGGCGACGACGACAAGAGCTACCGCTATCTGTTGGTGCCCATCCGCTTCGCGAGC
The DNA here is from genome assembly GCA_023426865.1 of Actinomycetes bacterium. Taxonomy (GTDB): domain Bacteria; phylum Actinomycetota; class Actinomycetes; order Actinomycetales; family Cellulomonadaceae; genus Actinotalea. The sequence goes on along the minus strand of JAEZBT010000403.1, from coordinate 1,718 downwards.
TGAGATGGTGCGTATGCACATCGGTCTCGTCGGTCTCGGCAAGATGGGCGCGAACATGCGCTCCCGGCTGCGCGCGCACGGGATCGAGGTCACCGGCTATGACCGGAACCCCGAGGTCACCGACGTGCCCGACCTCGCGGCGCTCGTGGCAGCGTTGCCCACGGGCGACGGCGCCGGCCCACGCGTGGTCTGGGTGATGGTTCCCGCGGGCGCACCCACCCGGGCCGTCGTCCACGATCTCGGGGAGCTCCTCACCGCGGGCGACGTGATCGTCGAGGGCGGGAACTCGCACTACACGGACGACCTCGAGCACGCCTCCCACCTGGCCGAACGCGGGATCCGGTACGTCGACGTCGGCGTCTCGGGCGGCGTCTGGGGGGCGGAGAACGGCTACGGGCTCATGGCCGGGGGCGACGACGCGGACGTCACCACCCTCATGCCGGTCTTCGACGCGCTGCGGCCGGAGGGCCCTCGCGACGAGGGCTTCGTGCACGCCGGCCGCGTGGGCGCGGGCCACTTCGCGAAGATGGTGCACAACGGCATCGAGTACGGCTTGATGCAGGCGTACGCCGAGGGGTACGAGCTGCTCGCTGCGTCTGACCAGGTCACGGACGTGGCCGGCACGATGAAGGCGTGGTCGCGCGGCACCGTGGTGCGCTCCTGGCTGCTCGACCTGCTGGTTGCGGCGCTCGAGGCGGACCCGGAGCTCGGCTCCATCGACGACTGGGTGGAGGACTCGGGTGAGGGTCGCTGGACCGTCGACGAGGCGATCGACCGCGCTGTCCCGCTCCCGGTGATCTCGGCCGCGCTCTTCGCACGGTTCTCGTCGCGCCAGCCCGCCTCGCCCGCGCTCAAGGCCGTGGCCGCGCTGCGCCCGCAGTTCGGCGGCCCCGCGGTCCGGCCGGCCGAGCCGGGCCCCGCCCCCCCCCGGCGGCGTCGCTGCCCCCGACGCCGGCATCACCGCAGGCGGACTGAGGCGTGCACGTCAGCCACCTCGCCCTGACGGACTTCCGTTCGTACTCCGAGCTGGACCTGCCGCTCGAGCCGGGCGTCAGCGCGTTCGTCGGCCCGAACGGGCAGGGCAAGACCAACCTCGTCGAGGCGATCGGCTACGTCTCCACACTGACCAGCCACCGCGTCGCGGCCGACGCGACGCTCGTCCGGGCGGGCACTCCGCGCGCCGTCGTACGGCTCAAGGCCCGACGCGCGGACCGCGAGACGCTCATCGAGCTCGAGATCAGCCCCGGTCGCGCGAACCGGGCGCAGATCAACCGCTCGCCGGTCCGCCGCACGCGTGACGTGCTTGGCATCGTCCGCACGGTGGTGTTCGCCCCGGAGGACCTCGCCCTGGTGAAGGGCGACCCCGACGGGCGGCGGCGGTTCCTGGACGCGCTGCTCGTGCAGGTCTCGCCGCGGCTGGCCGGCGTGCTCGCCGACTACGACCGCGTCCTCCGGCAGCGCGGCGCGCTGCTCAAGTCCGCGGGCCCGGGCCTGCGCCGGCACGTGCGCGTCCCCGCCGGGGCGGAGGCGGGGACGGCCTCGGACCTCAGCACGCTCGACGTGTGGGACGCGAAGCTCGCGCAGCTGGGGGCCGAGATCCTGGCCACGCGGCTGCGGCTCGTCGACCGGCTGCGACCGCACGTCGCGGAGGCGTACGAGCAGGTCAGCGACGGGGGGCTGGCCACGCTGGGCTACCGGTCTTCGCTCGAGCGCACCGC
>JAEZBT010000393.1 GCA_023426865.1 Actinomycetes bacterium | reverse complement strand
GTCCGGCTCGGCCCGCGCGTCGGGTGCTCAGGCCCCGCGTCGGCGGCTCCGCCCGCGCCAGGCGCGCACGCCGACGACGACCGCCGCGCCGATTGCCGCCCCGGCGGAGTTGGCGGCGACGTCCTGCACCGTGGGGTACCGGCCGGGGAGAGCGATCTGGGTGGTCTCGATCGCCGCCGACAGGACCGTGCCGACGGCCACGGCGAGCCACGGGTGGCGCACCCGGGCCGACGAGGCGAGCAGGAGCCCGAGCGGCACGAACATCACGACAATTGCCACGACCTCGGCCGTGACCAGGTCGAACGCTTCCGGGACGCCGACCGAGTGGACCCAGTCGAGGACCCGCAGGACCCACGGGTTCGACGCGGGACCGGGCGGCGAGGGCCAGAGCGTCACGACGAGGACGCAGGCGGTGTAGGCCAGGAGGGTGACGTCGTGCACGTCAGGCGAAACGCGGCGCGGAACGCGGGGTTTCGCTCCCGGAGCATCTGCCACTATGCGCGCCATGGCGCAGACCACCCCCTCCACGGCCGAGAAGGCCGATGCCCCGCGCGCCCTCAGCGCGATCGACAAGTACTTCAAGATCACCGAGCGAGGCTCCACCGTCTGGACCGAGGTCCGAGGCGGTCTGGTGACCTTCTTCGCGATGAGCTACATCGTGGTGCTCAACCCTCTCATCCTCACCACCATCCCCGACGGCACGGGCGAGTTCCTGGCCGGCGGCGACGTCACCAAGATCGCTGCGGTGACGGCCCTGGTGGCGGGCCTCCTGAGCATCACGATGGGCGTCGTCGCGAAGTTCCCGCTGGCGCTCGCCGCCGGCCTCGGGCTCAACGCCTTCGTGACCTTCTCGATCGCCGGCCTCGAGGGCATGAGCTGGCCCGACGCGATGGGCATCGTCGTGCTCGAGGGCCTGATCATCCTCGTGCTGGTCCTCACCGGCTTCCGCGAGGCAGTGTTCAAGGCGGTGCCGAAGGAGCTCAAGACGGCGATCGGCGTCGGTATCGGCCTCTTCATCGCCCTGATCGGCCTGGTGGACTCCGGCATCGTGCGTCCCGGCAACCCCGTGCTCGCCTTCGGCGTCAACGGCTCGCTCGACGGCTGGCCGATGCTCGTCTTCGTCGTCGGCCTGTTCCTGACGATCGTCCTGTACGTCCGCAAGGTGCGCGGCGCGATCCTCATCGGCATCGTCGCGGCCACGATCCTCGCCGTCATCATCGAGGCGATCGCGGACCTGGGTCCGAAGAACGCCGACAACGCGACCGCGTGGGGCCTGGTCGTGCCGGAGGTTCCCGAGAAGATCGCGGACGTGCCCGACTTCTCGCTCATCGGGCAGTTCTCGCTGTTCGGTTCGATCGAGAAGATCGGCCTCCTCGCGGTGGCCCTGCTCGTCTTCTCCGTCATGCTGGCGGACTTCTTCGACACGATGGGCACGATGGTCGCCATCGGCGGCGAGGCCGACCTGCTCGACGAGGACGGCAACCCGCCGCGCACCAAGCAGATCCTCATCGTCGACTCGATCGCCGCGGCCGCCGGTGGCGCCGCGTCGGTGTCGTCGAACACGAGCTACATCGAGTCCGCTGCGGGTGTCGGCGACGGTGCGCGCACCGGCCTTGCCTCGGTGGTGACGGGCATCGCGTTCCTGCTCGCCACGCTGCTCTCGCCGCTCGTCGCGATGGTCCCCTACGAGGCGGCGACGCCGGCCCTCGTGGTCGTCGGCTTCCTCATGATGATGCAGATCTCGGGCATCGACTGGCGCAACATGGAGGTCGCGATCCCCGCGTTCCTCGCGATCGTGCTCATGCCGTTCACCTACTCGATCACCGTCGGCATCGGCGCGGGCTTCATCGCCTTCGTCGTCCTGAAGCTGGCGGTCGGCAAGGTGAAGGAGATCCACCCGCTGCTGTGGGTCTGCGCCGGCCTGTTCGTCGTCTACTTCGCGATGACACCGATCAAGGACCTGCTCGGCGTCTGACGCCCGGCCGGTCAGTCCGACCCCTGCGACAGCGACGGCCCCTCGAGCTCCGGCTCGGGGGGCCGTCGGCGTCGGCGGGTCGGCGTCCTCGGCGGGTCGGTGTCGGCGGGTCGGTGTGGTCGGGTCGGTGTCCTGGGCGGAGGTCGGTGTTGGCGGGTCGGTGTCCTGGGCGGAGGGCGGCGGCCGCGGCGGCCGCGCATCCCTGGTCGGCCCGGACGGCGCATGTGACGCGTGGGGCCTGTGGGACAGGTGCGATGTCTCAGCAGTCACTGCAGGAACACGCGTCACATGCACCGTCGGCGGCGACCACCGCACGCCGGGTGGAGGGCCGCGACGGCTCGCAGGGGTGCCGGCTCGCGGGGGCGTGCCGCTCGCATGGGTGCCGGCTCGCAGGGGCGTGCCGCTCGCAGGGGTGCCGGCTCGCAGGGGTGGCGGCTCGAAGGGTGGTGACGGGAATCACCCGGATCTCGTTTTAGTTGCCCAAGGTAATGACCGATGATAAGTACATGACCTCAGCCCCCGACCTCACCGACCTCGCGGACGACCTCCGCGTCGCCGCGACCCGCGCCGTCCGCCGCATCCGGCAGGAGCGCTCGTCGGACGAGATCACCGACGGCCAGTACGCCGTGCTCGCCGCGCTTGCGTGCCACGGCCCGATGTCGCCGACCGCCCTCGCGGACGACCAGCACTTCCAGCCGCCGCACATGACCCGCCTCATCAACTCCCTCGTCACGGCCGGTCTGGTCCGGCGCGACGAGCACCCGACCGACGGCCGTCAGGTGGTCGTGTCCATCACGGACGCCGGCGAGGTCGAGGTGCACGAGACGCGGCGCCGCCGCAACGAGTGGCTCGGCGCCCGCCTGGCCACCTTCAGCGCCGACGAGCGCACCGTCCTCGCCGAGGCCGCCCTCCTCCTGCGGAGGCTGGCCGCCCAGTGAGGAACACCTTCGCCTCCCTCGCCTTCCGCAACTACCGCCTGTGGTTCGCGGGCGCGCTCGTCGCGAACGTCGGCACCTGGATGCAGCGCGTCGCCCAGGACTGGCTCGTGCTCACCGTGCTGTCGGACGACTCCGGCATCGCGGTCGGCATCACGACGGCGCTCCAGTTCGGGCCCGCGCTGTTCCTGTCCGCCTGGGCTGGTGTGCTCGCGGACCGCGTGGACCGCCGCACGCTCCTCATCGGTACGCAGACCGCCATGGGGGTGCTCGCCGGCGGGCTCGGCCTGCTCGTCCTCGGCGGGCACGCGCAGCTGTGGCACGTCTACGTCTTCGCAGGGCTGCTCGGCTGCGTATCGGCCATCGACGCGCCCGCGCGGCAGGTGTTCGTGGCCAACATGGTCCCGCCGGAGCGGCTGTCCAACGCCGTCGGGCTCAACAGCGCCTCGTTCAACGCCGCGCGGATGATCGGTCCCGGCCTCGCGGGCCTGCTCATCGCGTGGGTCGGCACGGGCTGGGTCTTCGTCATCAACGCGGTGAGCTTCGCGGCGACCATCGGCGCGCTCCTGGCGATGCGCGCCGGCGACATGCTGCCCGTCGAGCGCTCGGAGCGCGGCCGGGGCCAGTTCCGGGAGGGGCTGCGCTACGTCCGGGGCCGGACCGACATCCTCGTCGTCATGGTCGTGGTGGGCGTCGTCAGCACGTTCGGCCTGAACTTCCAGCTCACGAGCGCGGTCATGGCACGCACCGAGTTCGGCAAGGGCGCGGGGGAGTACGGCATCCTCGGCTCGATCCTCGCGATCGGCTCGCTCACCGGGGCACTCATGGCCGCGCGCCGCGAGCGCCCGCGGGTCCGGCTCGTCATCGGCTCGGCGTTCGCGTTCGGGGTCTTCGGCGGCGTGATGGCGCTCATGCCGACGTACGAGCTGTACGTGCTCGCGACGATCCCCGTCGGGTTCGCGTCGCTGACGATGCTCACGGCGGCCAACGCGACCATCCAGCTCTCGACGGCGCCGCACATGCGCGGGCGCGTGATGTCGCTGTACCTCATCGTCTTCCTCGGGGCGACGCCCGTCGGCTCTCCGGTGGTCGGCTGGGTGGCGGAGACGTTCGGAGCGCGCTGGTCCATCGGCGTGGGTGCGATCAGCGCGCTGCTCGTGGCGTCCGCGGCGGGCATCTGGGCGGTCCGGAACTGGGACCTGGAGGTGCGCTACCGCCTGCTGAGCCGGCCGCACCTCGAGGTGCGCTGGCCCGACGAGGCACGCGCGGAGGCCACCGAGGCGCTGCGCCAGCAGGACGCCGCGGACCGCGTGACCGCGGCCTGAGCACGTTCCGGCGTCAGAGCGCGGCGGCGACCTCGGCCCGGACCCGCCGTCGCACCGCGACCAGCCCCGCCGTCACGGCGCAGCCCCCGACGACGATCAGCCCGGCCACGACGAGGAAGGCACGGTGCGTGCCCACCTGGTCGGCGAGCGCGCCGAGCGCGAAGGGGGCGACGCCCGTGGCGAGCCCGACGCCGAGGGACGCGATGCCCTGCGCCTTGTCCGGCCGGGCGCCGGCGGCGCGCAGCACGAGTGCCACCGACATCGGGTACATCGCGCCGTAGCCCAGGCCTGCCACGACGAGCCCGGCCACGGCCGGCGCCGGCGACGTCGCCGTCCAGAACCCGGCCCAGCCCACGAGCGCGACCGCGTAGCTGACCATGAGGAGCTTCTCGGGCGCCTTGCGCGCGGCGATCGGGCCCAGGACGAAGCGTGCCGCCGTCATGCCCCCGATGAGCCCGGAGACGGCCGCGGTGGCCAGCGACGTCGAGGCGCCGGTGCGCACGGCGAGCAGGTCCGCGGCCCAGAACGTGGTGGAGAACTCGATCGCCGAGCCGCACACCATCGAGGCCCAGAAGAACCACAGCTCGGGTGGGAAACGGACGTGGACCGGTCGGTCGGCGTGCGCCGCCGGGGCCGGACGGGCCAGCGCGGGCTCGTCCCGCAGCGTCGCCACCGCCACGCCCACCGCGACCGCGAACACCACGGTCGCGG
>JAEZBT010000337.1 GCA_023426865.1 Actinomycetes bacterium | reverse complement strand
GGGGGCGCCGCCCCCCCCCCCGCGGCCGCCCCGGCCGCACCGTGGCCCGACGGCCCCCGTCCCAGACCGAGAGAACGTGAGCGAGTCATGTCCGAGAGCATTCAGCCCAGCACGCCCGTGGGTGCCCGCGCAGCAGTCGCGGAGACCATCCTCGAGATGCGATCCATCACCAAGACGTTCCCCGGCGTCGTGGCCCTGAAGGACGTGTCCCTCGACGTGCGCCCGGGTGAGATCCACGCCATCTGCGGCGAGAACGGGGCCGGCAAGTCCACGCTGATGAAGGTGCTGTCGGGCGTCTACCCGCACGGCACGTACGAGGGCGACATCGTCTACGAGGGCGCCCCCGTCACCTTCCGGACGATCCGTGACAGTGAGCACCACGGCATCGTGATCATCCACCAGGAGCTCGCCCTCAGCCCCTACCTGTCGATCGCGGAGAACATCTTCCTCGGGAACGAGCGCTCGACCCGCGGCGTCATCGACTGGAACAAGACGAACGCCGACGCGGCGAAGCTTCTCGCCGAGGTCGGCCTGAGCGAGCACCCGGACACCAAGATCTACGACATCGGCGTCGGCAAGCAGCAGCTCGTGGAGATCGCCAAGGCGCTCGCCAAGCGCGTCAAGCTCCTCATCCTCGACGAGCCGACGGCGGCCCTCAACGACGAGGACAGCGCGAACCTGCTGACGCTGATCCAGTCCCTGCGCGAGCGGGGCATCACCTCGATCATCATCAGCCACAAGCTCAACGAGATCCTCCGCATCGCGGACCGGACGACCGTCATCCGCGACGGCCAGACGATCAAGACCTTCGACATGAGGGCCGAGACCGTCACCGAGGAGGACCTCATCCGCGCGATGGTCGGCCGCTCGATGGACCACCGGTTCCCGGAGCGGACCCCGAACGTCGGGGACGAGGTGCTGCGCATCGAGGACTGGACCGTGCACCACCCGATCCAGCAGGAGCGCAAGGTCGTCGACAACGCGTCGCTGTTCGTGCGGCGCGGCGAGGTCGTCGGTCTCGCGGGCCTCATGGGCGCCGGCCGCACCGAGCTCGCGATGAGCCTTTTCGGCCGCACCTACGGCACGAACATCTCCGGCCGGGTCATCAAGGACGGCAACGAGGTCTCGACGCACTCCGTCGGGTCCGCGATCGCCAGCGGCATCGCGTACGCCACCGAGGACCGCAAGCGCTACGGCCTGAACCTGCTCACCGACATCAAGCGGAACATCGCCGCCGCGTCGCTGCGGAAGGTCTCGAAGTACGGCGTCGTGGACGCCGGCGCGGAGTCGAACGTCGCGAGCAAGTTCCGCACGGACATGAACATCAAGGCGCCGAGCGTGGACGTCCTCACCGGGAACCTGTCCGGTGGCAACCAGCAGAAGGTCGTGCTGAGCAAGTGGATCTTCACGGATGCCGACGTGCTCATCCTCGACGAGCCGACGCGCGGTATCGACGTCGGCGCGAAGTACGAGATCTACACGATCATCAACAGCCTCGCCGCGGCGGGGAAGGCGATCATCATGATCTCGTCCGAGCTGCCCGAGCTCCTCGGGATGTGCGACCGGATCTACGCGATCAGCGAGGGCCGGGTCACCGGCGAGGTGCCGCGCGAGCAGGCCACCCAGGAGAACCTCATGCGCTACATGACCATGGTTAGTGACGACAAGGAAGTGACCCGGTGACCACCCTCAAGGACACGTTCGGCGGGAACCTCCGCCAGTACGGCATCGTCGGCGCCCTGGGCGTCATCGTGGTGCTGTTCCAGATCCTCACCGACGGCAAGCTGCTGCTCCCGAACAACGTCGCGAGCCTCATCCAGCAGAACGCCTACGTGATGATCCTTGCCCTCGGCATGGTCATCGTCATCATCGCCGGCCACATCGACCTGTCGGTCGGGTCGGTGGTGGGCTTCGTCGGTGCCTTCGTGGCCGTGCTCATGCGTGAGCAGTCGTGGCCGTGGTGGCTGGCGGTCATCGGCGCCATCCTCATCGGCATGCTCGTCGGCGCCTGGCAGGGCTTCTGGGTCGCCTACGTGGGTGTCCCGGCGTTCATCGTGACGCTGGCAGGCTGGCTCGCCTTCCGAGGTCTCGCCATCCTCATCCTCGGCGGCAAGACCATCGCGAGCTTCCCGCAGGAGTTCGTCGCGGTCTCGAACAAGTCGGTGGCGAACTTCCTCGGCTGGCTCGGCGGTACCCGTGACACCGTGACCATCGTCCTCGGCGCGCTGGTGATCCTGGCGCTGGTCTTCGGCCAGCTCCGCTCCCGCCAGACGCTCCGCAAGCACGACCTGCACGTCGAGCCCATGAGCGCCACGCTCATCAAGCTCGTGCTGTTCTCGGCGCTCATCGGGTGCTTCACCTACGTGCTCTCGGGCAGCCGCGGCGGTACCCCGATCGTGCTCGTGATCATCGGCGTCCTCGTCGTCACCTACTCGTTCGTCACGCAGAAGACCGTCTTCGGTCGCAACGTGTACGCGATGGGCGGCAACCTGCAGGCCGCGATCCTGTCCGGTGTCAACACCAAGCGCATGAACTTCATGATCTTCGTGAACATCGGCATGCTCTCGGCGATCGCCGGCATCGTGACGACGTCGAAGGCGGGTGCGGCCAGCGCGCTGGCAGGCCAGGGCTACGAGCTCGACGCCATCGCGTCCTGCTTCATCGGTGGCACGTCGGTGTACGGCGGCATCGGCCGGGTCTCCGGCGTCATCGTCGGTGCGCTCATCATGGGCGTGCTGAACATGGGTCTGTCGATCATCGGCACCGACCCGGCGTGGCAGCAGGTCATCAAGGGCCTGGTCCTGCTCGCCGCGGTCGCGTTCGACCTGGTCAACAAGCGTCGATCGGGTGCCCTCGTCCGGTGACGCACCCGCGCGGGCCCGCCCGCGCGACCGAGTGGACGACTGTGCCCCCGGGTTCCGGCCCGGGGGCACTGTCGCGTCCCGGCCCGGGTCGAGGGGCTAGCGGCCGGGCCGTAGGCTGCCCCGATGGCGCCCGACATCGTCCGGCTGTGGCTGGGCACCTCACCCGACGACGGTCCCGACGCCGCCCCCAGCGGCATCTGGTCGGTCGACCTCGACCGCGCATCGGGCCGGCTCGACGAGCCCGTGCTGCGCGCGCGGACGCCGGCGCCGTCGTTCCTGGCCCTGGCGGCCGATGGGCGCTCGGTCTTCGCCGCGGGGGAGACCACGCCGGGGGCGGTGACGCGGTTCGGCGTCGAGCCGGGAGGTGGGCTGCGGCAGGTCGAGCGCGTCTCGTCGGGCGGATCCGGGCCGTGCCACCTCCTGGCGCACCCGGGCGGCCGGGCCCTGTACGTGGCGAACTACGTGAGCGGCTCTGTCGGCGTGCTGCCGCTGCGGGCGGGGGCCGACGGCGCACAGGAGCTGGTCGGCGGCGTCGCCCAGGTGTTCGAGCACTCCGGGCGCGGTCCGGTGGCCGACCGGCAGGACGGCCCGCACGCGCACTCGACCCTCCTCACCCCGGATGGCGCCGTCCTGCTGGCGTTCGACCTGGGCACCGACGAGATCCGGCGGTACCGCGTGCGCCCGGACGGCCTCCTGGACGCCGACGGCGTCGCGCTGCGCCTGCCCCCGGGCACCGGCCCGCGGCACGCGGCCTGGGGCCCCGGCGGCCACCTGTACGTCACGGGCGAGCTGGACGGCACGCTCCACGTGCTCGCGTTGGACGGGCACGCGCTGCGCACGGTCGCCGTCGTCCCGGCCTGCGCGTCGGCCGCCGCACGGCGGGAGGACGAGGTGCTGCCGGCCCACGTCCTCGTGCACGGCGACCTGGTGCTGGTGAGCGTCCGCGGACCTGACGTCGTCGCGGGCTGGCGCCCGGT
>JAEZBT010000308.1 GCA_023426865.1 Actinomycetes bacterium | reverse complement strand
CGCCCACCAGGTCCGGCGCCCCGACGCCGCCGCCGGCGCCGTGCCCGAGGACGAGGACGCCGGTCGCCGCAGCGGCTGGGTGCACGTGCGCGACGGCGGGACCGTGCCGCGTCCCGACCTCCAGTGAGCCGGCCGTGGAAGGGGCGGCAGCGGGGCGCTCGTGGGACACCGCGGGGACGTCGTCGGGCACGGATCCCACGCTAGCGGTGGCCGCGAGGGCCGTCGGGTCGAGGCGGTGCGAGTGCCCGGGTCGTCCGTGCAAAACCGGCACGGCGCGTGTTAATCGGATCCCGCCGACCGCACGGAACGACACGCCGGTATCCGCCGTGAGAACCGGCCCGGCCAGCGGGGGAGGGAGGGGTGCCCGGGCCCTCGGTCCCAGATCGTCCCATGACGGCGACCTACGCTGAAAAGGTCCCCAGTGGACTGTGAGGAACCGCAATGACGCAGCACCTGAACCACAGGTCAGCGGGGTGTTCCACCGATCAGGTCGGCACCCCGGGGACGAGCTGGTCCCCGTCGTCTCGGGCCTCGCACACCCTGCGCTCCCTACGAAGGCACGGACGGGCATCGTGACGACTCAGCAACCCCAGTACCCCGGCATCCCCGACGTCATCAACGGCAACGGGGCGGTCGCCCACGTGATGCGTCACGTCTGTGGCGGCGTGATCGGCTACCCGATCACCCCCTCGACGGAGATCGCAGAGCTCTTCGAGGCCTCGCGGGCGGAGGGTGGTGCGAACGTCTGGGGCACGCACCCGTTCTTCTTCGAGACCGAGGGCGAGCACTCGGCGCAGTCCGGCGCTCTCGGCGCCGCGCTGACAGGTGGCCAGTACGTCTCCAACGCCTCGTCGAGCCAGGGCATCCTGTACGCGCTCGAGTCCCACTACGTCACGGTGGGCAAGAAGATCGGCGGCTTCGTGCTGCAGGTCGCGGCGCGCGTGGTGTCCAAGCACTCGCTGAACGTCATGGCGGGGCACGACGACGTCTACTCGCTGCTGCCGACCGGCTACACCATCCTCTTCGGGTCGAACCCGCAGGAGGCCGCCGACCTCGCCGCGATCTCCTACCGCGCGTCTGCCCTGTCGCTCATCCCGGTCGCGAACGTCATGGACGGTTTCGCCACCAGCCACGTCATGTGCGAGGCGCAGCTGCCCGAGCCCGCGCTGCTGCGCGACTACCTCGGCGACCCCGCCGGCCGCATCCCGTGCCCGACCGTCGCCCAGGAGATGCTCTTCGGCGCCAAGGGCCGCGTCTTCCAGCTCGGCGCGTACCTCGACCGCCACACGGATGACTTCCAGGCCGCCGACCTTGCCGCCCTCCGCGCGTACCTCGAGGCCAACGCCGAGAAGATCGAGAAGGACAACGCTGGCGACCTGGTGAGCGAGACGCTCCTCTGGCTCCCCGAGGAGCTCGCCGCGCAGTGGCGCCGGCAGTGGATCGGCGCGTGGGAGAAGGGCACCCGTCAGTTGGTGCCGGCCCTCGTCGACCCGCACAACCCCGGCCTCACCGGCCCGGTCCAGAACCAGCCCGACTTCCAGGCCGGCGCCGTCGACCACCGCACGCACTTCGTCAACGCAGTCCCGGCCCTGGTCAAGCAGGCGATGGCCGAGTACGCCGCCCTGTCGGGCCGCGAGTACTCGCCGGTCATGTCCTACGACTGCGAGGACGCCGACTACGTCATGGTCGGCCTCGGCTCGATCACCGACGACGTCCGCGCCGTGCTCCCGTACCTGCGGGCTCAGGGCCTGAAGGTCGGCGTCGTCTCCGTCAAGCAGCTCCAGCCGTTCCCCGAGGCCGAGCTCGTCGAGGCCATCGCCGGCGCGAAGGCCGTCGCGGTCCTCGAGCGCAGCGACGACACCGCCCTCACCCGGCTCGTCACCCAGGCCCTGTTCAAGGCGCGCGCCAACGCAGACGCCCCGCAGTTCGACGGCATCCCCGCGCTGCCCAACCAGCCGCGGCTGAGCACGGCGATCTTCGGCCTCGGCGGCCACGACGTGCAGGCCCGCCACCTGGTGGCGGCCTTCCGCCGGCTCGCGGACGAGAAGGCCACGGGCGAGCTGTTCTACATCGGCTCGCAGTTCTTCAGCACCGACCCGACGCCGGAGATCGCCGAGCGCGAGGCCCGCCTGCGCGAGGCGTACCCCGAGACCGCCGGCATGGCCCTGGTCACGGAGCCCAACCCGAACCTGCTCCCGCCGGGCGCGATGCGGATCCGCTTCCACTCGGTCGGTGGGTACGGCACCGTCGCGACGGGCAAGCTCCTCACCGACATCCTCGCGGGCGTGCTGGGCATGCACTCCAAGTCCGCGCCCAAGTACGGCTCGGAGAAGTCCGGCGCCGCGACGAACTACTACATCACCCTCAGCCCCGAGGCGGTGCTGCAGACCAACGCCGAGCTCGAGGACGTCGAGGTCGTCGTCTCGCCCGACCACAAGGCCTTCATCCACACCAACCCGCTCAAGGGCCTGGTGAACGGGGGCACCTTCATCCTCCAGACCGACCTCTCGCCCGAGGACGCCTGGCGGCAGCTCCCGTCCTACGCCCGCCGGACGATCCGGGAGCGGAAGATCAAGTTCCTCGTCCTCGACGCGTTCGCCGTCGCGAAGAAGCACGCGCCGACGCCGCAGCTCGAGACCCGCATGATGGGCATCGCGTTCATCGGCGCCGTCGCCGGCCACGTCGACCTCGTCACCAGCGGCGCATCGCGCGAGGCGCTGCAGGAGAAGGTCCGCGCGCAGATCAGCAAGAAGTTCGGCAGCAAGGGCGAGGCCGTCGTCGAGGCCAACATGGCCGTCATCCGGGACGGCATCGAGGCGACCCACGCGGTCGACTACGACGCCCCCGAGTTCGTCGCGATCGAGACCGAGCCCAACGGGAAGGTCGTCCGCAGCGCGGCGATCTCCGCCTCGATGTGCAACGTCGACACCACGGCCACCAGCGGCCTGTTCGACCCGGCGTACTACGAGGACCTCATCGCCCGGCCGTTCCGCGAGGGCACGATCGCCGAGTCCCCGGTCTACCCCGGCACCGGTCTGTTCATGCCGGGCGGCACGGGTGCCGGCAAGGACAAGGGCATCTTCCGGCGCCAGGTCCCGGTCTTCGACCCGACCGCCTGCACCGGCTGCCTCGAGTGCGGCATCGTCTGCCCGGACGTCGCGATCCCGAACACGGTGCACGAGATCCACGACCTGCTGCTCGCGGGGATCGGTCAGATCGACGCGACCGACGCCCAGCGCGACGCGCTGCGGGCCCAGGTCTACCCGTGGGCCGAGCGGATCCGCGCGATCTACCGCAGCGACAAGTCCGACCGCGTGTTCGCCGACGTCGTCGCCGAGGCCGCCACGGTCCTCGACCCCGACCAGCGCACGCTGGCGCGCAACGTCGAGAAGGTCGTCACGGCGCTGGCCGCCTTCCCGGTGGCCCGCACGCGTCCGTACTTCGACGCGATGGAGAGCGAAACGCCCGGTACGGGTGGCCTCTTCTCGGCGACGGTGGACCCGTGGAAGTGCACGGGCTGCCTCCAGTGCGTCGACGTCTGCGGCCCGGGCGCGCTGAGCGCTGCCGACCAGGACGACGACCTGCTGACGATGCTTGAGAACCGCTTCGAGTTCATGTCGGAGCTCCCGAACACGCCGCGTCGTTTCGTCGAGGACGCGACCACGGGCGGCGACGTCAAGCGGCTCATGCTCGACCACACCAACTACTACGCCACGACCGGCGGCCACGGCGCCTGCCGCGGGTGCGGTGAGGTCACCGCGATCCGCCTGGTCACGTCGACCAGCCGGGCGCTGGCCGCCGAGCGGCGCCGCGACCACATGCGCGAGCTCGACGAGATGCTCGCGAAGCTCGGCGCGAAGCTCGAGACGGTCGACGACGCCGCGCGTCGGACGCGCATCCAGTCGGCGATCGCCGACCTGGAGCAGGCGCTCTACCTGTACGAGGGTGGCCCGACCGGCAACGGCCCGGCGCCGACGGTCATCGCCAACTCGACGGGCTGCTCGAGCGTCTACGCGTCGACGGTGCCGTTCACGCCGTACCTCGACCCGTGGGTCAACAGCCTATTCCAGGACGCGCAGCCGCTCGCCAAGGGCCTCTTCGAGGGCATCTCGGCGAAGATCGCGCGTGAGGTCCGCGCCATGCGGACGGCCGAGCTCGAGCTGGCCGACGCATACGACGCCGCAGCGCACGACAAGGCGCTGCGGATGCTCGACTGGCGTGGCTTCTCCGAGGCGGAGATGTCGCTCCTGCCGGCGTTCCTGACGATCGGTGGCGACGGCGCGAGCTACGACATCGGCTTCGGCGCGATGTCCCGCATCCTCGCCAGCGGTACCCCGGTGAAGATGCTCGTCCTCAACACGGGCGCGTACTCCAACACCGGTGGCCAGGCGTCGACCGCCAGCTTCACCGGCCAGGACGCCGACCTGGCCCGCTACGGCCGCGCCCACGACGGCAAGCAGGAGGCCCGCAAGGAGCTCGGTCTGCTCGCCGCCTTCCACCCGGGCGTGTACGCCTGCGTGACGGCGACCGCGCTGCACGGGCACTTCCTCAAGAACACCGTCGAGATGCTCGGCTACACGGGTGGCGCGGCCCTGATGGACGTCTACACCCCGTGCGGTACCGAGAACGGCATCCCGGAGGACCTGTCCAACAAGCGCTCTCGCCTGGCGGTCGAGAGCCGGGTCAGCCCGCTGTTCGTGCACGACCCGCGCGCCGGCAGCACGCTCGCCGAGCGCTTCTCGCTCGACGGCAACCCGGACATCGACAAGCCGTGGACGACGAGCACGCTCGAGTACCTCGACGAGAACGGCCAGGTGCAGCTGCTCACCACGCCGCTCACCCCGGCCGAGTTCGCGATGGGCGAGACCCGCTTCAAGAAGCAGTTCAAGAAGCTGGCCGCCGACGCGGATGCGGTCCCGGTCGCCGAGTACGTCGAGCTCGATGCCGCCGCGCGTGCCGGCAAGGTGCCGTTCGTCTACGCGACCGACGACGCCCGTCGACTCGTGAAGCTGGCCTGCTCCGCGTCCGTCGTGGCGCTCGTCGAGGAGCGTGCCGCGCACTGGCGGATGCTGCAGTCCCTCGCGGGCATCGACCACGCGAAGCTGTCCGCTGCCCACAAGGCCGAGGTGGCCGAGCTCAAGGCCCGCTACGACGAGGCCGCCGCGGCCCGGGAGACGTCGCTGGACGACATCGCCCGCGCGATGGCAGACCTCGCGGCCTCGAGCAAGGCGCCTGCGGCGACGGGTGGGTTCGGCGGGTTCGGCGGGGCGGCTCCGGCCGCCGTGGCGGCCCCGGCTGCGGCGGCGACGGCGGTCCTGGACCTGCCGATCTCCCTCGCCGCGGAGGACGAGCCGCTCTGCAACGACTGCGGTACCTGCTACCAGGACCTCCCGCAGTTCTTCGAGAAGACCACGATCGTCGTCGACGGTCAGGCTCGCGTGGTGGCCCGGCAGCTGCCGGGGTGCTTCGACGGCGTCGAGATCACGCCCGAGCTGGCCAAGCGCATCGAGCGGGTCAAGGCCACCTGCGACGCGGAGATCCTCAAGTGAGCACCATCACCCCGCCCCGGACCGAGGGCAGCGCCGGCAACGACGACGTACGTCGCTACGTGGACGCGCAGAGCGCCCTCGACGCGACGCTGACCGAGGTCGCCGAGCTCGAGTCCACCGAGAGCGTGGAGGCGTTCCACACGCAGCTCGACCTGCTCAAGCGGCGGCTCATCGCCGACCCGCGTGCCTTCCGCGAGGTCTTCATCGCGGACGGCATGCAGGCGGTGGCGTGGGAGTTCGGCCAGCCGGAGCTCAGCAAGGAGTTCACCCTCCGGTTCTGGGACATGCTGCTGCGCGACGACGACGTCAGCAAGGCGCTCATGCGGTTCGTGTGGAACCTGCCGCTGGGCAAGAAGCGGACGTTCATCCGCGCGATCGACCGTCACCTGTCGGACCGGTACCCGATGTTTGCGGGGTACTCGGTCGAGTGGCCGGCGCAGAGCTCGATCCCGCCGTACATCCGCGAGCCTGAGGACCGCTCGGCGGACTTCGCGCTCGTCAACCAGGGCTACCTGGGCTACATGAACCTCGGGTTCACGGCGCGCGACGTCGACATGCTCGTCTGGCTCGAGGCACTGCGCGACAAGCAGTGCGCCGAGAAGCCCTGCGAGCTGGGTGAGTTCCTCGCCCACGCGAAGGGCCCGAAGGGCGGCTGCCCCGTCAAGATCCACATCCCGCAGGTCTTCGAGCTGGTCGGCCAAGGCCGGTTCGAGGAAGCGCTCGAGCTGCTCGAGTCCTGCAACCCGCTGCCGGACGTGACCGGCCGCGTGTGCCCGCAGGAGCTGCAGTGCCAGGGCGTCTGCCTGCACAAGGTGCCGATGTCGATCGGCCAGATGGAATGGTTCCTGCCGCAGCGCGAGATGCTCGTGCACCCCGGCAGCAACGCGGTCCGCTTCGGCGGGCGCACCGACCCGTGGGAGGCCGCAGCCAAGCCACCGGTCGCCATCGTCGGCTCCGGTCCGTCCGGTCTGATCAACGCCTACCTCCTGGCGGCCGAGGGCTTCCCGGTCACGGTGTTCGAGGCGTTCCACGCCCTCGGCGGCGTCCTCCGCTACGGCATCCCGGAGTTCCGCCTGCCGAACTCGCTCATCGACGACGTCGTGGAGAAGATCGAGCTGCTCGGCGGGAAGTTCGTCAGGAACTTCGTGGTCGGCAAGACGGCGACCCTTCAGGACCTGCGCGACGCCGGCTTCTGGAAGATCTTCGTCGGAACCGGCGCGGGTCTGCCGCGGTTCATGAACGTCCCGGGCGAGCACCTGCTCAACGTCATGTCGGCGAACGAGTTCCTCACCCGCGTCAACCTCATGCAGGGTCTCCGCGAGGACTACGAGACCCCGCTGCCCGAAGTGCGCGGCAAGAACATCATCGTGATCGGCGGCGGCAACACCGCCATGGACGCCTGCCGCACGGCCAAGCGCCTCGGTGGCAACGTCACGATCGTCTACCGGCGCACCCAGAGCGAGATGCCGGCCCGTGTGGAGGAGCTCGAGCACGCGCTCGAGGAGGGCATCGCCCTGAAGGTCCTCGCGTCGCCGTCGGAGTTCCTCGGTGACGACACCGGCTTCGTCAAGGCCGCGACGCTCGACATCATGGAGCTGGGGGAGCCGGACGACTCGGGTCGTCGTCGACCCATCAAGACGGGCCGCACGGAGACGATCCACGCCGACCTGGTGATCATGGCGCTCGGCAACGACGCCAACCCGATCATCAAGGACTCCGAGCCGCGGCTCGAGGTCTCCAAGTGGGGCACGATCAACCTCGACCACGAGGGCTCGCAGGAGACCACGCTCCAGGGCATCTACACCGGTGGCGACGCCGCACGTGGTGGCTCGACGGCGATCATGGCCGCCGGCGACGGGCAGTCCGCCGCGCGGGAGATCCTCGGCTCGATCGACGTGCCGGGCGAGGTCATCCCCGCCATGGTGGCCAGCGCGAAGGCGTACACCGACCTGGGTGCGGCCGAGGCGACGATCGTCGCCAAGGAGCACCTCTCGGACGGCATCGAGGAGATCACCGTCTACTCGCCGGTCATCGCCCGGTCGGCGCAGGCCGGCCAGTTCGTCCGCGTGCTGCCGCGGCCCGACGGCGAGCTCATCCCGCTCACGCTGGCGGACTGGGACGAGAAGGCGGGCACCGTCACCCTCGTCATCCAGGGCGTCGGCGTCAGCAGCAACGAGATGAACGCCATGCAGGTGGGCGACGCCTTCACCGGCATCGCTGGCCCGCTCGGCCAGCCGAGCAAGCTGCACCGGTACGAGCCGGGAACGACGGTCGTCTTCACCGCGGGTGGCCTCGGCCTCCCGCCGGTGCACCCGATCATGCGCGAGCACCTGCGGCTGGGGAACCACGTCACGCTCATCTCCGGCTTCCGCAGCGCCAACCTGATGTTCTGGGACGGCGAGGACGAGCGCGTGGGCAAGCTCCAGGCCGAGTTCGGCGACCAGCTCGACGTCATCTACGCCACCAACGACGGCTCGTTCGGCGTCAAGGGCTTCGTCACGGCGCCGCTGGCGGAGATGCTCGAGGCGAACAAGGCCGGCCAGGGCCGGACCGTCGCCGAGGTCATCGCGATCGGCCCGCCGATGATGATGCGCGCGGTGAGCGACCTGACGCAGCCCTACGGCGTGCCGACGGTCGCCAGCCTGAACTCGATCATGGTGGACGCGACGGGCATGTGCGGCGCGTGCATGGTCCCGGTCACCGTCGACGGCAAGCTGGTGCGCAAGCACGCCTGCATCGACGGCCCCGAGATCGACGCCCACGCGATCGACTGGGACAAGTTCCTGCCTCGCTTCAACCTGTTCCGCAAGCAGGAGCAGGAGGCCCGGGCCAAGCACGGCATGGCCTGACCACAGATGTCCTGACGGACGCACGACGGCGGCCGGTGTCCCCTCTGGGGGGCGCCGGCCGCCGTCGCACCTACGACGAAGGGTCGCCGATGACCGTCGCGCTGCTCCTGGGCCTGGTGCACGCCGCCACCGACCTGGCGACGGTGACGGCGATGGTCCGCGCGACAGGCCTGCACGCGGAGAGTGCCGGCGCGGTCTTCGCCTGGTTCCTCGTCTACGACGTCCTTGCCTTCGGCGCGCAGCCGCTCGTCGGCGCCGTCGCGGACCGGTTGCGCGGCGGTCCGGTGGTCCTGGTCGGGCTCGGGCTCACGGGCTGCGCCGTCGGGCTCGCGTCGCTGGGCGGGAGCGGGGACGTCGCCCTGGGGCTTGCCACGGTGGCCGTCGCAGGCGTGGGCAACGCGGTCACGCACGTCGGCGCCGGGGCGGTGGTGCTCCGCGGCGACCTCACGCGTGCGACGCCCGCGGGCATGCTCGTCGCTCCCGGGGCGCTGGGCCTGGGCCTGGGCCTGTGGTTCGGGCGCGACCCCGGGCTCGGCCCGACGTGGTGGGTGGTCGGACCCCTCGCAGCAGCGGCGGTGCTGGTCGCGCGCCTGCACCGGGCGGGTCGGCTGGAGTCGCCCTTCGCCGCCACGTCCGGCCCGGGGGAGCGGGTGCTGCCGCCGCCACGCCACCTCCTCGCCGTGGCTGCCGGGGGGCTGCTGCTGGTGTCCGTCGCGATCCGATCGCTCGTCGGAGCGTCGGCGAGCCACGGGTACGCGGGCGGGGCCTGGCTCGCCCTCGGGATCCCACTGGTCGCGTGCGCGGGCAAGGCGCTCGGCGGCATGGTGGCCGACCGGGCCGGCTGGCTCCCGACGACCGTCCTCGCACTGCTCGCGTGCCTGCCGCTCCTCGCCGTGCAGCATTCCCACCCGGGGCTGCTGCTCCTCGGGCTGCTGGTCTTCCAGACGACGATGCCGGTCACCCTCGTCGCTGTCGGCCGTCTCCTGCCCGGCCGCCCCGCGACGGCGTTCGCGCTCCCGTGCGTGGGGCTTCTCGTCGGATCGCTGCCCGCGTCGTTCGCGTGGGGGGCGCCCTGGTGCGCCCGACCCGCGCCGGCCGCGTGGATCGCCCTGTCCGCCGCCGCCGCATGGGCCGGCCTGCGCCTCGTCGGTCTGCGG
>JAEZBT010000307.1 GCA_023426865.1 Actinomycetes bacterium | reverse complement strand
GTGACGCGCGGCGGCGGCCGCGACGCGATCGCCGGGGACACGCCCCGCCGCCGGGGGGGTGGTGCGGCGTGAGCATCACCGCCGAGAGCTTCGCGTTCGTCGCGGAGCTCGTGCGCCGCCGCAGCGGCATCGTGCTCGAGACGGGCAAGGAGTACCTGGTCGAGGGCCGGCTGCTGCCGCTCGCACGCGCGGCCGCCGCGGCCGACGTCGACGCCTACCTGCGCGGGCTGCGGACCACCGCACGTCCGGAGCACCTCGAGTCGGTCGTCGACGCGCTGACCACGAACGAGACGTCGTGGTTCCGCGACTCGCAGCCGTTCCGGGCGCTCGTCGACCACATCGTGCCCGAGCTCACCTCACGCCGGAGCATCATGCCGGACCCGACCCTGCGCATCTGGTCCGCGGCCTGCTCGAGCGGTCAGGAGCCCTACTCGATCGCGATGGCGCTCGCGGACGTGCTGCCGGCCGGCCGGGTGCGCATCCTCGCCACGGACATCTCCGCCGAGATGCTCGACCGCGCCAAGCGGGCACGGTACAACCAGCTCGAGGTGAACCGGGGCCTGCCCGCGCCGATGCTCGTGCGGCACTTCACGCGCGTCGGCGCCGAGTGGGAGGTCGCGCCCGCGCTGCGGGCACAGGTCAGCTTCGCCCGGCACAACCTGCTGGAGTCCGTCCCCATGGGCGGGCCGTTCGACGTCGTGTTCCTGCGCAACGTCCTCATCTACTTCGACCTGGCGACCAAGCAGGAGGTGCTCCGGCGGGTGTCGCGCGCGCTGCGCCCCGGCGGCTACCTCCTGCTCGGCGCGGCCGAGACAACCATGGGCATCGACGACACCTGGGAGAGGGTCCCCGTGGGTCGCGGCGCCATCTACCGTCCCGATTCGCGGAGGGCAGCATGAAGGCACTCGTGATCGACGACTCGCGCACCATGCGCCGGATCGTCACAGGCATCCTCACCCCGCTGGGGTTCGAGGTCACCGAGGCCGCGGACGGGCAGCAGGCGCTCGACGCGATGAACGGCGGCCTGGAGGTGGACCTCGCCTGCGTGGACTGGAACATGCCGGTCCTCGACGGGCTGAGCTTCGTCACCGCCGTCCGCCGCGAGCGCCGGTGGCGCGACGTCACGCTGATGATGGTGACGACCGAGAGCGAGCAGGCGCAGATCGTCCGGGCCCTGGCCGCGGGCGCCCACGAGTACCTCATCAAGCCGTTCACCCCGGACGCCATCCGGGACAAGCTCCAGCTCCTCGGGCTGGTCGAACTGGAGGAGTCCGCATGAGCTTCGAGATCGACACCCAGGTCTTCGAGGGCACCGATCCCGTCTACGACATCGCGTCGGAGGTGTTCGCCGCGATGATCGACGGCGAGCCCGGCTTCGTGCGCCGGTGGGAGGGTGCCTCGCCCACGCCGGTGGAGGAGCTGTTCGCGTGGGTCGACGTCCAGGGCCCGATGAGCGGGCGCGTCCTGCTCACGACCGAGCACTCGACCGCCGTCGAGGTGACACGCGCGCTCCTGGGGCTCGCGCCGGACGACGCCGTGGGCCACGCTGACATCGTGGACGCCCTCGGCGAGGTCGCGAACGTGGTGGGGGGCAACGTGAAGTCGCTCGCCCCCGACCACAGCGTCCTGACGCTGCCGGAGGTCACGAACCAGCGCCCGTCGACCGAGGGCGGCCTGCTGCACTCGGTGTCGCTCGACTGGCGGGGCCGGTCGCTCGTCATCAGCTTGTGGACCATGCCGTGAGCCGGAGGCCGGTACCCCTGAGGAGGTGGACCCGATGAAGGTGCTCATCGCCGACGACAGCCGCGTCATGCGGCAGATCGTCATCCGCACGCTGCGTCAGGCGGGCTACGACTGGTGGGACATCACCGAGGCGCCCGACGGCGCTGCCGCGCTGGAGATGGTCGCGTCGCTGCAGCCCGACTTCGTGCTCTCGGACTGGAACATGCCCGAGATGAGCGGCATCGAGCTCCTGCGTGCCCTGCGCGCCCAGGGCAGCGACGTGCCGTTCGCGTTCGTCACGTCCGAGGGCTCGCCCGAGATGCGCAAGCAGGCGGAGCAGGCCGGTGCCCTCTTCCTCATCGCGAAGCCGTTCACGGCCGAGGTCTTCCGCGACACGATCGACCCCTACCTGGAGTGAGTGCCATGAACGCCACGCCTCTGCCCGCCGCCCTCGAGGTCCGGGAGCTCCTCGAGGGGCTCCTCGGGCGGGATGTCGACGCCGTGCTCGGCACCGGCATGGTCGACCCCGGGCAGCACCCGGGCGCGGTCGTGGGCGTGTACGTCGACGACATGCTCAAGCTGCGGGCGCTCATCGTCATGGACCTGGCACTGTCGTGCCACGTGGGTGCCGCCATCGCGCTGCTGCCGGCCGCCACGGCCGCCGACGCCGTCGAGCAGGGCTTCATGACGCCCGCGCTGTACGACAACACCGCCGAGATCCTCAACGTCGCCGCGTCGCTGTTCAACAACGCGAACGCGCCGCACGTGCGTCTGTACGAGGCCTACGCGCCGCGCGAGACCCTGCCGCCCGACGTCGCCAAGTGGGTCACGGCGTACGTGCGCCGGCTCGACATGGAGCTCAAGGTCACCGGCTACGGCGCCGGCCTCATCTCCCTCGCGGTGATCTGACCCGCGGGCACGGCCGGGTGGGGGTCGCCCGTCAGTAGGTGGGCACGTACTGCCAGTGCCACGGCTCGCGCGCGACGTTCTCGACGTAGCCGAAGCGGCCGCCGTTCTGCCGCATCCACGCCTGCGCGGCGCTGTCGAGCTTGAGGTCCACCGCCACGCCCCAGCCGTGCATGCTCGTGCCCGGCGCGGCGGCGAGCCCGCCCTGCGAGTACAGGCCCTTGCGGCGGACGAGGTCCACCTGCGTGTCGTAGGTCCGGTAGGAGTCGGTGATCCCGATCGTCACGCCCTCCGCGGCGGCCGCGGAGCGCAGCGCCTCGAGCGAGCGCGCCGCCGGCTCCCACAGCGAGTGCGAGGTGCCCGCGATCGTGCTGAGCGCGGAGTCGGGGATGCGGCCGTTCCCGTAGGTCTTGAGCTCGACCGGGATGCCCTTGGCGTCCACGCGGTCCTTGCCCGAGCCGACGGGGGACGCGGCGGTCGTGGTGGCCGCCGTCGCGTAGCCGGCGCCGTACGCGCCGCTCGACGGGGTACCGCGCAGCTCGGCGACGACCGCCTCGCCCAGCACCGACTCGAAGGACGCCGAGGGCGCGCTGATCTGCGCGATCCGGCCCTGGATCTCCGCGATCCGCTGACCGATGGCCGCGACAGCCTCCACCCGGGGACTCCCCTCCACGACGGCGAACGCCTACCGATCGGCCGCCGTCGGGCAGGCATGAGGGGTCGGCTGCTCCGTCCGGGTGAGGCCGGTGTGTCCGAGCGGGTGAAAACCCTGCTCCGGTTGCGGCGAACGGGTGTATGCCCCTGTGCGCGCTCACATGTCTGACGTACTCTCGATACGTCAGCGAAACGGCAAACCCGTCGCAAGGCGGGGACGCAAAGCCACGGGACCCACGCGGTCAGCCGGGCTACCGAACGAAGGATGGCTGCTATGTACGAGCCGGCTGGTTTCGACCCCCGCGTCGGCGACATCTCGTCGACGGAGACCACCCTCTCCCCCGAGATCCTCGCGCGTCTCGCCGCCATGGCGAGCCAGCTCGCGACGGAGCGGGTGTTCCTGCCCTTCATCCCGCAGCAGGAGCGCGTGCCGGTCTGAGCCGGTGACCTGTGCCGAGCCGGCACCCCCGGCCCGGCCCGGCGCCCGTCACTGGTAGCTGACGAAGTGCGGCTGCGGCTGCACCTGGTACGTCTGCTGCGGCGTCGCCATCGGGACATCCTCGTCGATGAAGTTCTTCCAGCCCCAGACGACGTTCGCGGGCGCGCCCTGCAGGATGTTCGCCCACGTCCCCGCCTTGGCGCCCTGGCTGCCCTGACCGTCGACGTGGATGAGCACCTGGACCGCCGGGTCCGCCGTGTCGAGGCGCTCCCGGCCGTCGACCATGCGCTGCATGAACTGGTGCACGATGAGCAGCTTCTGCGGTAGGTGGTGCGTGCGCGTGAGCTCGGAGAGGTAGTCGCCGACGGCGTTGACCTCGTCGACGCCCACCGAGCCGATCTGCCGCAGGTGCACCTGGTCCGGGCCGAGCCGCCACTCGGGGTCCAGCGCCAGCCCGACGTTCGGGTACATGAGGAGCGACTCGTAGATCCGCGCCTGCGTGACGAAGTCCGTGCGCCCCGGCTGGAGGTCCAGGACGACGTACACGCCCGCCGCCTGGGCCGCCTCCACCCACGGCACGAACGACTCCACCGGCAGCTCGTTCGAGTAGTTGCCGTCGGCGCCCGCGGGGCGGTCGGCGATCGTCGCGATGATCTCGAAGGCCGGCACGACGACGTCGGACGTCAGGGCCTGGTACTCCGCGGCCAGGCCCTGGGCGCGCGCGATGCTCGCGGCGGCGTCCTGCTCGCCGAGGATGCCGAGCGCGGGGATGCCGGGCGACCCGTACATCGCGACCATCCGGCGTCCCGAGGTGGGCAGCGTGAACAGCACCTGGCCGCCGCCGGGGAGCTCGACGCCGGTCGCGGCCGTGGCGGCCTTCCAGCCGAGGTCCTCCGCCGTGCCGAACACGTCGCCGAGTCCGACGACGGTCGTCGCGCCCGTCGCGGCCATGGCCTGCACCACCGCGGGGTCGACGCGCGGGTCGCCGCTGCGGACCTCGAGCACGTCGACGCCGGCTGCGCGGGCCGTCGCGACGGCCGCCACCTCGCTGGGCTCGCCCGTGTACAGGACCAGCCCGCCGTCGAGCGCCTCGGGGTGCTCGGTGAGCGGCAGCGCGGGGGTGGTGGGCGTGGGCTCGGGGGTCTCGGTGGCCGCCTTCGTCTGCGGCGCCGCGCCGTCCTCGGCCACGCCGTCCTCCGTGGGCTCCTCCGCTGCGTCGTCCTCGCTGCCGGCCTCCGGGGCGCCGGGTGGGGCGTCCGTCGTCAGCAGGGCCGGCGCGGTCCGGTCGAGCGCGGCGACGGCGGCGACGTCACCGGTCCCCGCGTCGTTCGCGACGACCGGTG
>JAEZBT010000258.1 GCA_023426865.1 Actinomycetes bacterium | reverse complement strand
TGCCCGCCCAGCCGATGCGCGTCCGGCCACCGGCGACGAGGTGCTCCACCTGGAGCCGGCCGATGTGCTCCTGCGCCCGGCCGAGGGCGGACGCACCGGCGACCTCCGCGTCGGCCGCGTCACCGCCCGCCGCCGCGACCACCTGGATCCCGGCCTGCCGCATGGCCCGCAGGTCGGTCTCCGAGAAGGCCGTGAACCCCACGACGGTGCGCGGCTGCACCGCACGCCAGAGCGTCGAGAGCGGCTGGCTGCCGCGGCCGTGGTGCACGAGCATCGCCAGGCCCCGCTCGGCGAGCGCGTCCGCGAGGTCCTCCAGGAGGGTGTCGACGACGGGCCCGATGGGCCAGTTCGGCAGCACCGCGAGGACCAGGTCGCTGCGGCCGGCGCGGAGCGTGCGCGCCGCGGCGGACGGGGCGTAGCCGAGCTGCTCGGCCACCTCGAGGACGCGCCGGCGGGTGGCGGCGGAGATCGCCACGCCGGGGGTGTCGTTGAGGACGTAGCTGACGGTGGTCCGCGAGACACCACTCGCGCGCGCGACGTCGGCGCTGGTGACAGCCACGTGTCCTCCCGTCCTTCCCTGGCGTCACCTTAGTGACGGGAGCGGTCCCGCGGGTCGGGGTCTCACGCTCCGGCGCCGGCCTCCGACGCCCGCAGCCCCTGCTCCAGGTCGCGCACGGCCGCCCTGAGCGCGGCCTCGGCGTCGATCCCCGCGGCCTGCGCCTCGAGCGCGAGCGCGAGCAGGCGACGACCGATCCCGTCGGCGTCGCCCCTACCCGCGGCCGGCGCGTCCCCGACGACGTCCGCCGCCACCTCGGCGACCGGCAGCCCGGCCCGCCGTGCACGGCCGGCCACCTTCTCCGCCCGGGCGAGCGCGGGCATCCCCCGGGGGATCCCGTCCAGGGCCGACGCACGGGCCTTCTCGGTCTTCTTGATGGCCTCCCAGTTGCGGTGCACCTCGTCGGCCCCGGAGACGACGACGTCGCCGAACACGTGCGGGTGCCGGGAGCGCAGCTTCGCGGCGACGCCGGCCGCGACGTCGTCGATGCCGAACGGCTCGGTCGGGTGCTCGGCCGCGACGCGCGCGTGGAAGACCACCTGGAGCAGCAGGTCGCCGAGCTCCTCGCGCAGGGCGGCGCGGTCGCCGTCCTCGACGGCCTCGACCACCTCGAAGACCTCTTCGACCGCGTACGGCAGGAGGGACTCGTGCGTCTGCTCCGCGTCCCACGGGCAGCCGCCGGGTGAGCGCAGGCGGTCCATGACCGCGACGAGGTCGGCGAGCGCCGAGGCGCCCGGCGGCGGCGTCCGCGGCTCGGCGGTCACTGGCCGGCGGCCTGCTCGTCGCCGCCCGGGGTGGCGATCCAGTCCAGCTGGAGGGGCACGATCCCGCCGGCCGTGGGGTCGTACTCGCCGTAGCGCGGGCTGACCGTGACGTCCGCCTCCGCGAGGACCGCCGCGAACTGCGCGTTCGTCTCCTCGACGCCGATCGTGTTCCCGAGCTCCTGGCCCAGCAGCTGCATCCGCCCGATCGTCAGAGAGTGCTCGCCCCAGCCGCCCGCCTCGATGCCCAGGGACGCCGCGAACGAGGTGAGGAAGTCCCCGGCCGCGGCGTCGGAGGACACCTCGACGCCGTTCGGCTCGGCGAGCGCGAGGCCGGCCTCCGACCGGACGATCGCCGTGAGCACGGCGCCGCGCGAGCTGTCGGCCAGCAGCGGCCCGAGCTCGTCGACGACGCGGTCGAGGTCGGCCTCGGTGATCGTGGCGCCCTCGACCTCGGCGACGACGTCGTGCCCGGCGGAGCACCCCGCGAGCGCTGCGACGGTGGCGAGCACGCCGATGACGACGGCAGTCCTGCGAGCCCTCACGCGCATCCTCCTTGGAGCTGGTCGGCGGCGCCCATCGTAGGCGACGCCGCTGTCGGTCAGGCGCCGTCGGCGGCCGCGGCGAACGCGGTCGGCCCCAGGACGTTCGCGATGAGGTCGCGCGCCCAGTCGAGCACCTCGTGGCCGGCCAGCGGGCGCCCGCCGATGCGGGCCGTCGTCGGGAAGGGCACGAGGATCGTGCGGATCGCGGGCTTGAGGACCGTGCCCGGGTAGAGGCGCTTGAGCCGCAGCGTGGCGGACTCCGCGAGCTCGACGGGCGCGAACCGCACGTACCGGCCCTGCGTGGTGACGTCGGTGAGCCCGGCCGCGCGTGCGACGTTGCGGAACCCCGCGACCGCCAGCAGGTTCTCCACCGCCTCGGGCAGCGCGCCGTACCGGTCGGCGAGCTCGGCCCGCACCTCGTCGATCGCGGCGGGCGTCGCGGCGTCGGCGATCTTGCGGTACGCCTCCAGGCGCAGGCGCTCGTGCGCGATCCAGTCGTGCGGCACGTGCGCGTCGACCGGGAGCTCGATGGTCACGTCGGCCGGCCGCTCCTCCGCCTCGCCGCGGAAGGTCGCGACGGCGTCGGCCACCATGCGCACGTACAGGTCGAAGCCCACGCCCGCGATGTGCCCGGACTGCTCGCCGCCCAGCAGGTTGCCCGCGCCGCGGATCTCGAGGTCCTTGAGCGCGATCTGCATACCGGCGCCGAGGTCGGTGTTGGCGGCCATCGTGGCGAGGCGGTCGTGCGCGGTCTCCGTGAGCGGCCGGTCCGGCGGGTACATGAAGTACGCGTAGGCGCGCTCGCGGCCCCGGCCCACGCGGCCCCGGAGCTGGTGCAGCTGGGAGAGCCCCAGCAGGTCCGCGCGCTCGAGGATGAGCGTGTTCGCGTTGGAGATGTCCAGGCCGGTCTCGACGATGGTCGTGCAGACGAGCACGTCGAACCGCTTCTCCCAGAAGTCGACGATGACCTGCTCGAGCTGGTGCTCGCCCATCTGCCCGTGCGCGATGGCGACCCGCGCCTCGGGCACAAGCTCCTGCAGGCGCGCCGCGGCCCGGCCGATCGAGCTCACCTTGTTGTGCACGTAGAAGACCTGGCCCTCGCGCAGCAGCTCGCGCCGGATCGCGGCGACCACCTGCTTCTCCTCGTACCCGCCGACGAACGTCAGCACCGGGTGCCGCTCCTCGGGCGGCGTGGCGAGCGTCGACATCTCCCGGATTCCGGTGACGGCCATCTCCAGCGTGCGCGGGATCGGGGTGGCACTCATGGCCAGCACGTCCACGTCGGTCCGCAGCTGCTTGAGGGTCTCCTTGTGCTCGACGCCGAACCGCTGCTCCTCGTCGATGACGACCAGCCCCAGGTCCTTGAAGCGCACGCTGCCCGTGATGAGGCGGTGCGTGCCGATGACGACGTCCACCGACCCGTCGGCGAGCCCGTCGACCACGGCCTTGGCCTCGGCATCGGTCTGGAACCGGGACAGCGCCTTGACCGTCACGGGGAAGGGCGCGTAGCGCTCGGCGAACGTGTCGTAGTGCTGCTGGACGAGCAGCGTCGTCGGGACGAGGACGGCGACCTGCTTGCCGTCCTGGACGGCCTTGAACGCCGCGCGGACCGCGATCTCGGTCTTGCCGTAGCCGACGTCGCCGCAGATCAGGCGGTCCATCGGGTAGGGCTTGGCCATGTCGGCCTTGACCTCGTCGATGGTCGCGAGCTGGTCCGGCGTCTCGACGTAGGCGAACGCGTCCTCGAGCTCGGCCTGCCACGGGGTGTCCGGCCCGAACGCGAACCCGGGCGTCGCCATGCGGGCCGAGTACAGGCGGATGAGCTCGGCGGCGATCTCCTTGACCGCCTTCTTGGCGCGACCCTTGGTCTTGGCCCAGTCCGAGCCGCCCATCTTGTTCAGGGCGGGCGCCTCGCCGCCGACGTACTTGGTCACCTGGTCGAGCTGGTCGGTGGGCACGTAGAGCCGGTCCCCCGGCTGGCCGCGCTTGGAGCTCGCGTACTCGATGACGAGGTACTCGCGCGTCCCGGCCGCCGGGCCGGCCTTGATCGTGCGCGCGGTGAGCTCGACGAAGCGCCCGACGCCGTGCTGCTCGTGGACCACGTAGTCTCCGGGCCGCAGCTGCAGGGGGTCGACGACGTTGCGCCGGCGCGCGGGCAGAGCGCGCATGTCGCGCGTCGAGGCGCCCGGGCGGCCGGTGAGGTCGATCTCCGTGATGAGCGCGAGACCGAGGCCCTCGTGCACGAAGCCCCGGCCCACGGGTGCGGGCACCACGTGCACGACGCCCGGCTCGGGCAGCTCCGCCACGTCGGCCACCTTGCGTGCGGGCACGTCCATGGCCGTGAGCTGCTCGACCATGCGCTGGGCCGGGCCGGCGCCGTCCGTGGCGA
Source organism: Actinomycetes bacterium (assembly GCA_023426865.1). GTDB lineage: Bacteria > Actinomycetota > Actinomycetes > Actinomycetales > Cellulomonadaceae > Actinotalea. The sequence goes on along the minus strand of JAEZBT010000258.1, from coordinate 1,140 downwards.
GCACCAGGCGCCAGCCGTCGCGCTGGTGGGTGCGCAGGTCGGCGACGGCGGCGGGCACGTCGCCGTGGTAGGCACGCACCTCGCGCGCGTCGACGACGAGCGGGGCGTCCTCGCCGGCGTCGTCACCGCCGTCGTCCCCGCCGTCGTCGCTGTCGCCGCCCGTCACCTCGAGCGCGAAGGCCGAGAGGGACCACCAGCCGAGGTCGCGCGCGAGGGCGTGCTCGCGCGTCGGGCCGTACTCGGCGAACGAGGCCTGCGAGAGGTCGATGGGGGTCCGGCCGCCCGCGGCCGCCGCGGTCCAGGCCGCCTCGAGGAACTCGGCGGTCGTGGCGGCAAGGTCGTGCGCCCGGCGGCGCACGCGCTCCGGCTCGGCGACGACGACGAGCGAGCGCGCGGGCAGCAGGTCCAGCACGGGCACCATGCGGTCGACCAGCGCCGGGGCGAGCGACTCCATGCCCTCCACGGCGATCCCCGCGGCGAGCTTCTCGAGCATCTCGGCGGCGCCGGGCAGGCGCTCGACGAGGTCGCGGGCGCGGTCGCGCACGGCGTCGGTCAGGAGGATCTCGCGGCACGGCGGCGCCCAGAGGCCGTCGGGCGCCTCGGCGAGGCTGCGCTGGTCGGCGACCGCGAACCAGCGGATCTCCTCGACGGTGTCGCCCCACAGCTCGACGCGCAGGGGGTGCTCCTGCGTCGGGGGGAAGACGTCGAGGATGCCGCCGCGCACGGCGAAGTCGCCGCGGCGCTCGACCATGTCGACGCGGCTGTAGGCCGCCCCGACGAGCCGCTCGGCGAGATCCTCGAGGTCGACCTGGTCGCCCTTGGCCACCGACACCGGCTCGAGCTCGCCGAGGCCGGCCACCACGGGCTGCAGCAGCGCCCGGACGGGCACCACCAGGACCTCAACCGGCCCCGCGCCGTGCCGGCCGGGCTCCGGGTGCGCGAGCCGGCGGAAGACCGCAAGCCGGCGGGCCACCGTGTCGCTGCGCGGCGACAGGCGCTCATGCGGCAGCGTCTCCCACGCGGGCAGGACGGCGACGGCGTCGTCGGGCAGGTAGCAGCGCAGGGCCGTGGCGAGGTCGTCGGCCTCCCGGCCGGTGGCCGTCACGACCACGAGCGGCCGCGCGTCGGGCTCCCCCGCAC
>JAEZBT010000238.1 GCA_023426865.1 Actinomycetes bacterium | reverse complement strand
CCGCAGACGAGCGTCGACAGGACGGCGACCCGCCGGGTCACGCCGGCCCGGGCCGCAGACGCGAGGCGACCTGGACGGCCCGCACCGCCGCCGCGGCCTTGTTGCGCGACTCGGCGTACTCGAGCGCCTCGACCGAGTCCGCGACGATGCCGCCGCCCGCCTGGACGCTCGCGCGTCCGTCGCGGATGAGGGCCGTGCGGATGGCGATCGCCATGTCCATGTTCCCGGCGAAGTCGAAGTAGCCGACCGTGCCGCCGTAGATGCCGCGCCGGGCCGGCTCGAGCTCGTCGATGAGGGCGATCGCCCGCGGCTTGGGCGCCCCCGAGAGCGTGCCGGCCGGGAACGTCGCCTTGAGCGTCTCGAGCGCCGTGGCCCCCGGGCGCAGGCGGCCGACCACCGTCGAGCAGATGTGCATGATGTGACTGAACCGCCGCACGGCCATGAAGTCGACGACCTCGACGCTCGTCGGCACGCAGACCTTCACCAGGTCGTTGCGCGAGAGGTCCACGAGCATGACGTGCTCAGCCCGCTCCTTCGGGTCCGCGAGGAGCTCCGTCACCAGCGCGGCGTCCGCCTCCGGCGTCGCCCCCCGCGGTCGCGAGCCCGCGATCGGGAACGTGGTGACGTGGCCGTCCGTCACCTTGACCAGCGTCTCCGGGCTCGAGCCGACGACGGAGAAGGGCGCCCCCGCGGCATCCTGCAGCGTGATGCAGTACATGTACGGGCTGGGGTTGATGGTGCGCAGCACGCGGTAGACGTCGAGCGGGTCGGCCGGGCAGTCCAGGTCGAGCCGCTGGCTGATGACCACCTGGAACACCTCGCCGTCGCGGATCGCCTCCTTGCCGACCCGGACCGCCTGCTCGAACTCCTCGCGGGTGCTGCGGAACTCGAGCGCGGGCTCGGGCCCGTCGCCCAGGACCGCGGGCGCGGTCGCGACGGGCGACGCGAGCGCGCGCTGCATCGCGTCCAGGCGCGTGACGGCGTCGGCGTGGGCCTCGTCCACGCGCTCGTCCGTGGCGTCGAAGTTGATGGCGTTCGCCACCAGCCACACGGTCCCGTCGACGTGGTCGACCACCGCGAGGTCCGTCGCGAGGCTGAGGGCGACCTCGGGGATCCCGAGCTCCTCGGGGGCCTTCGCGGGCAGGGTCGGCTCCCAGTGTCGGACGACGTCCCAGCCCAGCGCGCCCACGAGGCCGCCCGTCAGCGGCGGCAGCCCGGGCACGGCCGGCGTCCGCAGGGCCTCGAGCGTCGCGCCGAGCACGTCGAGCACGTCGCCGCCCGTCGGCACACCGACCGGGACGTCCCCCCGCCAGACCGCGCGGCCGCCGTCGACGGTGAGCGTCGCGCGCGAGTTCACCCCGACGAAGGAGTAGCGCGACCACGTGCCGTCGACCTCGGCCGACTCCAGGACGAACGTGCCGGGGCGCCCGCCCGCGAGTGTGCGGTACAGCCCGACCGGCGTGACGTCGTCGGCCAGGAGCCGGCGGACGACGGGGATCACCCGCCGGTCGAGCGCGAGGGTGCGGAAGGCGTCCAGGGACGGCCAGGTGGCGCCCCAGGGCAGGTCGGTCGGCAGGTCCGTCGGATCGGTGGCGCCGGGGTTCATGCCGGCTCCCCGACGACCGCGGGCAGCGGGCCACCCGCCTCGAAGCACGACCGCGTGCCGGTGTGGCACGCCGCGCCGACCTGCTCCACCTCGACGAGCAGCGCGTCGCCGTCGCAGTCCAGGTGCACGCCCTTGACCCACTGGACGTGCCCGGAGGTGTCGCCCTTGCGCCAGTACTCCGACCGGGACCGGCTCCAGAACGTCACGCGACCGGTGGTCAGGGTCCGGCGGAGGGCCTCGTCGTCCATCCAGCCGACCATGAGCACCTGGCGTGAGGCATGGTCCTGCACGACGGCGCAGACCAGGCCGGCGGCGTCGCGCTTCAGGCGCGCGGCGATGGCGGGGTCCAGGGCGGGGGTCACCTGCCGATCCTGCCACGGTCGTGAGCGACGACGCCGCGCCATTCCTCCGACCGCCTACGCTGGCCCGATGCCCGCCACCGCCCCGTCCGGACCCGCATGATCACGACTGTCCTTGTGGAGCACCCGTGGCTCGCGCCGACACTCCTCGCTGCGATCGTCGTGGCCGGGCTGCTGGCCGGCCCCGCGCTCGTCGGGCGCCGGCGGCTGGCCTGGGTCCTCGCGGCCGTGTCCGTGCTGCCCGTCCTGGCGCTGACGCTCGTCCCCGTCGAGCGCGAGCTCTTCGCGCGCTGCACCGTGCAGTGGGCGCTGCCGACGCCCGGCCGCGTGGAGCTCATCGCGAACGTCGTCCTGTTCGTCGCACCGGTGCTGCTCGTCGGCGTCGCGACGCGGCGGCCGCTCCTGGCCCTGGTCGCGGGCACCGGTGCGTCCGTCCTCGTCGAGGTGGTCCAGGCACTCGTGCCCGCCATCGGCCGCTCGTGCGACACCACCGACTGGCTCTCGAACACGATCGGCGCCGTTCTCGGCGCGGGCCTCGCCTGGGGCGCCCTGCGGCGGGTTCAGCGCGTCTGAGCGAGCCAGGCTGCGTACATCGCGGCGTACGGCCCGTCCTGCGCGACGAGGCCGGCGTGCGGGCCGACCTGCACGACCCGCCCCTCCTCCATCACGACGACGAGGTCCGCCGCCTCCGCCGTCGACAGGCGATGGGCGATGGTGATGGTCGTGCGACCGTGGGTGAGCTGGTCCTGGGCACGGGCGATGCGCACCTCCGTCGCCGGGTCGACGGCGCTGGTCGCCTCGTCGAGGACCAGCACGTCCGCCGCCGCCACGTGGGCCCGCGCCAGCGCCACGAGCTGCCGCTCCCCCGCGGACAGCCGCTCGCCGCGCTGGCCGACGTCCGTGGTCACCCCGTCCGGCAGGTCGGCGAGCCAGTCCGCCAGGTCGAGCTCGGCGAACGCGCGCAGCGCGACCTCGGCGGGGTCGGCCGTCGTCGCCCCCGGTCCGCGCAGGCCGTACGCGACGTTCTCGGCGATCGTCCCGTCGAAGAGGAAACCCTCCTGCGGCACCACGACGACGCGCGCCCGCAGGTCGGCCAACGCGAGGTCGCGCAGGTCGACGCCGTCGAGCGTGACCTCGCCCCGGGTCGGGTCCACGAGGCGGGTCACCAGCCGCGCGAGCGTCGTCTTGCCCGACCCGGTCGCCCCGACGACCGCGGCCTTCACGTGCGCGGGCACGACGAGGTCGACGTCGCGCAGCACCGGCGGACCGCCCGGGTAGGCGAAACCCACGCCGCGCAGCTCGACGCGGCCCGCACCGCGCGGGCTCGGGCGGCCGCCGCCGGGCGGGTCGGCGATCTCAGCCTCGGTGTCGATGACGCCGAGCACGCGCCGCCACCCGGCGAGGGCGTTCTGGAGCTCGTTGAGGATCTCCGTCGCCATCTGCACCGGCCCCGTGAAGAGCTGCACGAGGAACAGGAACGCGAGCAGGCGGCCGGCGGTGATCTGGCCGTCGACGCCGAGCAGGGTGCCCACGACCACGACCGCCGCGAGCACGAGGTTCGCCACGAGCACGCCCGAGGAGAACACCGTCGCGACACGCGTCTGCGCACCCACCTGGGCGTCCCGCGTGGCCTGCACGGCCCGGTCGATCCGCCGCTCGGTCCGCGCCCCGACGCCGTACGCGCGGATGGTCTCCGCCCCCACGACCGCCTCGGAGATGGCGCCGAGCATCGCGCCGGTGCGGGCGCGCACCCTGGCGTAGGCCGCGCTCACGCGCTTCTGCGCCGGGCGCAGGACCAGCATCAGCGGGAGGAACGCGAGCCAGACGACGACGGCGAGCTGCCAGGAGTAGACGAGCATGAGCGCCGTCGCGACCCCGATCTGCAGCACCGAGACGAGCAGCATGATGCCGCCCCACTGCACGAACAGGGAGATCGTGTCGACGTCGCCGGTCACGCGCGAGACGAGGCTCCCGCGCCGCTCGGTCCCCTGGGTCAGGACCGACAGGTCGTGCACCCGGCGGAACGCCGCGACGCGCAGGCCCGCCAGGCCCTCCTCGCTGCGCCGGAACAGCCGCACGTTCACAGCCGCCGAGCACGCCCCGGCGATCACGAGCCCGAGCGCGGCGAGCGCGACCAGCATGGTGACGCGGCCGACGCGCGGGCCGCCGTCGGCGAGGATGCCGGTGTCGATGGTCTGCTGCACCGCGATGGGCACGACGACGCGCCCCGCCGCCGCGAGCGTCGCGAGCAGCAGCGTGACACCGAAGCCGCGCGCGATCTGTGGCGACACCTGCAGGCCGCGGCGCAGCGTCGCCCAGGAGCCGAGCGTGCTCGTCGTCTCGAGCCGGACGCCCGTCCTCTCGCTCACGCGTCCACCTCCTCGACCGTGCCTGTCCCGTGGCGGGCCTCGTCGACGCCCTCGGCCTCGCCGGGCTCCTCGGGCTCGCCGGGGTCACCGTCCGCCGCGCGGCGCTCGGAGTCGCGCAGGTAGGCCGTGGCCAGGTCGGAGTACCCGGGGTCGCGGGCGAGGAGCGCCTCGTGCGTCCCCCGGTCGACCACGCGCCCGGCGGCCAGGTGCACCACCTCGTCGGCGAGGAGCACCGACGACATCCGGTACGCGACCAGCAGCACCGTCGGACCGCTGCCCGGCCCCCACGCCGAGCCCAGCCCGCGCAGGATCTGCTGCTCGACCCGGGGGTCGACGGCGGAGGTCGCGTCGTCGAGCACGAGCAGCCGGGGCCGGCGCACGAGGGCGCGCGCGATGGCGAGCCGTTGCCGCTGCCCGCCGGACAGGTTCGCGCCGCGCTCCCCGAGCATCGCGTCGAGACCACCGGGCAGCGCCCGCACCACGTGCTCGCCGCGGGCCGTCGCGAGGGCCGACCACACCTCGTCGTCGGCCGGGGCGGGCGGGGCGTCGGCGTCGGCGGGCGTGACGGTGGCCCG
>JAEZBT010000228.1 GCA_023426865.1 Actinomycetes bacterium | reverse complement strand
GACCGGTGGCCCGGACCGGGTCCGCCGGATCTGGCCCGTCGTCGCGACCGTCACCGAGTCCGGCTACCTGCGCGTCGCCGACGACGACCTCGCCGAGGCGGTGGCGGCCGTCGAGGACGCCCGTCGCACGGCCCGCCCGGAGGGGGACGCCCGATGAGCATGCCGTTCTACGTCTCGCCCGAGCAGCTGATGAAGGACCGGGCCGACTACGCGCGCAAGGGCATCGCCCGGGGCCGCTCCGTCGTCGTGCTCGCCTACGACGACGGGATCGCGTTCGCGACGGAGAACCCGTCGCGGGCCCTGCACAAGATCTCGGAGATCTACGACCGGATCGCGTTCGCCGCGGTCGGCAAGTACAACGAGTTCGAGAACCTGCGGGTCGCCGGCGTGCGCTACGCCGACCTGCGCGGGTACTCCTACGACCGGGCGGACGTCTCGGCGCGCGCCCTGGCGAACGCGTACGCGCAGACGCTCGGCACGGTGTTCACCACCGAGTCCAAGCCGCTCGAGGTCGAGCTCGTGGTGGCCGAGGGCGGGCGCACGCCCGACGAGGACCAGATCTATCGGCTGTCCTACGACGGGTCCGTCGCCGACGAGCGGGGGACCGTCGTCATGGGCGGCCAGGCAGAGGACCTCTCCGAGCAGGTCAGCGCCGGATGGCGCCCGGCCATGCCGCTGGCGGAGGCCGTACAGCTCGCGGTGCGCGTGCTCGGCACGGCGCCCGGGGACGAGGTCCGCACCCTCGGCCCGGCGCAGCTCGAGGTGGCGGTGCTCGACAGGACGCGGCCGCGGCGGGCGTTCCGCCGGCTCGCGGCGGCGCAGCTCGGTGACCTGCTCGGCGACGAGCGGCCGGCCGACCCGCCGTCCGTGAGCTGAGCGGGGCGACGGTGGATCGACGGATCTTCGGGCTCGAGACGGAGTACGGCGTGACGTGCGCCGTGACGAACGGACGCGGCCTGTCCGCGGACGAGGTCGCGCGCTACCTGTTCCGCAAGGTCGTGGCCTGGGGGCGTTCGTCGAACGTCTTCCTGCGCAACGGCTCACGGCTGTACCTCGACGTCGGCTCGCACCCCGAGTACGCGACGGCCGAGTGCGACGACGTGCCGCAGCTCATCGCGCACGACCGCGGCGGGGAGCGGATCCTCGAGGGGCTCGTCGTGGACGCGCAGCAGCGGCTGGAGCACGAGGGCGTGCCCGGCACGATCCACCTGTTCAAGAACAACACCGACTCCGCGGGCAACTCCTACGGGTGCCACGAGAACTACCTCGTGCGCCGCCAGGGCGACTTCACGCGGCTCGCCGACGTGCTGGTGCCGTTCCTCATCACCCGCCAGGTGCTCACGGGCGCCGGCAAGGTGCTCCCGACGCCGAAGGGCGCCGTCTACTCCCTGTCGCAGCGGGCCGACCACATCTGGGAGTCGGTGTCGAGCGCGACCACCCGCTCGCGTCCGATCATCAACACGCGCGACGAGCCGCACGCCGACGCCGAGCGCTACCGTCGCCTGCACGTCATCGTGGGCGACTCCTCGATGGCCGAGCCGACGACGCTGCTCAAGGTCGGGGCGACCGACCTGGTCCTGCGGCTCATCGAGGCCGGGATCCCGCTGCGGGACATGACGCTGGAGAACCCGATGCGGGCGATCCGCGAGATCAGCCACGACCTGACGGGGACCGCGCCGGTGGCGCTCGCCAACGGGCGCACGGCGTCCGCGCTGGACATCCAGGAGGAGTACCTCGGCTGGGTGCAGGCGCACGTGGCGGACACGATCCAGGTGACACCCGTCGTCAAGCAGGTGCTGGACCTGTGGGAGCGCGGGCTGCGGGCCGTCCGGACGGGTCGGCTCGACCTCGTCGACCGCGAGCTGGACTGGGTGATCAAGCTCCGGCTCATCGAGCGCTACCGGGCCAAGCACGGGCTGAGCCTCGACGACCCGCGGGTGGCCCGGCTCGACCTGGCCTACCACGACATCTCGCGCACCGAGGGCCTGTACAACCTGCTCGCGGCCCGCGGACTGGTCGAGCGGGTCGTCTCGGACCTGGAGGTGTTCGAGGCGACGTCGATCCCACCCCAGACGACGCGCGCCAAGCTGCGTGGCGACTTCGTGCGCCGGGCCCAGGAGGCGCGCCGCGACTACACCGTCGACTGGGTGCACCTGAAGCTCAACGACCAGGCGCAGCGCACGGTGCTGTGCAAGGACCCGTTCCGCGCCACCGACGAGCGCGTGGACCGACTGATGGAGTCGATGTGACGTTGCGATCGCGCCGGCCGCTCGTGGCGGTCGTCGCCGTCGGGGCCCTGGCCCTGCTGGCGGGCTGCTCGGAGGAGCCCGAGACCGTTCCCGGCGAGGTGACGGTGGCGGGGGAGCCGGGCGCGGCCCCCGAGCTGTCGTTCGAGCAGCCGCTCGTCGTCGAGGAGCCCTCGGTCCAGGTGGTGTGGCAGGGCGACGGCCCGCGCGTCCAGGAGGGCGACCCCATCCTCATCGACTTCTACGCCGAGTCCGGCGCGGACGGGTCCGTGATCAACGAGACCTACTCGGGCGAGCCCCGGCCGTACCTGCTGAGCGCCGAGGCGCTCGGGGTGGACATCTACGACGCGCTGAGCGGGCAGCGGGTGGGGTCGCGGATCCTGCACCTTGTCCCGCCGGACAGCACGTTCGGCGCGGCGACCGTCGCCGTGTTCGACCTCCTGCCGACGCGGGCCACCGGCGAGGCACTGGCGCCGCGCGAGGGGCTCCCGGCGGTGAGCCTGGACGACGACGGCAAGCCGAGCATCACGGTCCCGGAGGGCGCAGCGCCGCCGACCGACCTCGTGGTGGCCCCCTTGGTCCGCGGCACGGGGCAGCAGGTGGCAGCCGGCCAGGTGATCACGGTCCAGTACGTCGGCGTGAAGTGGTCCGACGGCAGCGTGTTCGACTCGACGTGGGAGGCCGGGAAGCTCCCGGCGTCGTTCCCGATCGGCGTCGGCTCCGTGGTTCCCGGGTGGGACGAGGGGCTCGTCGAGCAGACGGTGGGCTCGCAGGTGCTGCTCGTCGTCCCGCCGGACTACGCGTACCGGGGGACGGACCACGAGCTCGCCGAGGAGACGCTCGTGTTCGTGGTGGACATCCTGGCCGCCGCCGGCGAGCCGGCATCCGTGAGCGAGGACGCATGACCGCCGTCCGCGTCATCCCGTGCCTGGACGTCGACGCCGGGCGGGTGGTGAAGGGCGTGCACTTCCGCGGCCTGCGCGACGCCGGCGACCCGGTCGAGCTCGCCCGCCGGTACGACGCCGAGGGGGCCGACGAGATCACGTTCCTCGACGTGACGGCGTCGTCGGGCGACCGCGCCACGATGCTGGGGGTCGTCGAGCGCACCGCGTCCGAGGTGTTCGTGCCCCTCACGGTCGGCGGGGGCGTGCGCACGGTCGAGGACGTCGACCGTCTGCTGCGGGCGGGCGCCGACAAGGTCGGGGTGAACACGGCCGCGATCGCGCGGCCCGAGCTCGTCGCCGAGATCGCCGAGCGGTTCGGGAGCCAGGTGCTCGTGCTGTCGGTGGACGCGCGGCGGGTGACCGACGGACCGCCGACTGCGTCCGGTTACGAGGTCACCACCCACGGCGGCCGGCGCGGCACGGGCCTGGACGCGGTGGCGTGGGCGTGCCAGGCGGTCGAGCTGGGGGCCGGCGAGGTGCTGCTCAACTCCATGGACGCGGACGGGACGACGGCCGGCTTCGACCTGGAGATGATCGCCGACGTGCGCCGCGAGGTCGCCGTGCCGCTCATCGCGAGCGGGGGGGCGGGCACGCCGGAGCACTTCCTCGAGGCGGTGCGGGCCGGGGCGGACGCGGTCCTCGCGGCGAGCGTCTTCCACTTCGGGGTGCTCACCGTCGGCCAGGTCAAGGACCACCTGCGGGCCGCGGGCGTCGAGGTGCGCTGAGCCCGGGCGGATCCCGCGTGGGGCTGCCGAGGCGGCCGCCTCCGGGCCGGATCGGAACGATTCGGCCATCGGTGTCATCGCCTCGGGCTCGCGGTCGGCAGCGTGAGATGCTGGGTCATCCCCGACCGCATGACGAGAGGACACCTGTGCGCGTGCGCCCTGCCGCCCCCGCGGGTGGCGCCGAGGCCACACGCCCGGCGGCCCTCACCGGCGGCGTCGTCCGGCGCTCGTGGCAGGTCATCTGGCGGGGCATGCGCGCCCACCCCGTGACCTACGTGCTCGCGGTCGGCCTGTCCGGCGTGTTCGGGGCGGCGACGGTGGCCGTCAGCCAGGTGCTCGGGGCCGTCACCGACCGGGTCGTCGTGCCCGCGCTGGAGGGCGACGCGGACGCCCGCGGCGACATCGGCCTGGCGGGGCTGGCGCTCGTCGCGGTCGCCGTCACCCTCGCGCTGGGCGTCGCCGGGCGGCGCATCTTCGCGGGCATCGGGTACTCCGACATCGGCGCCGACCACCGTCGGGGCGTCACCCGGCAGTACCTGCGACTGCCGATGTCGTGGCACCGCCGGCACCCGACGGGCCAGCTCCTCGCCAACACGAGCTCCGACGTCGAGGCCGCGACCGGCGTCTTCAACCCGCTGCCGTTCGCGCTCGGTGTGGTGGTGATGATCGGCGTCGCGGCGGTCGCGCTGTTCGCGGTGGACCCCTGGATCGCCATGACGGCACTGGCCGTGCTGCCGCTGGCCGTGCTGGCGAACGTCGTCTTCCAGCGGTACATGACGCCGGCGGTCACGCGTGCCCAGCAGCTGCGGGCCACCGTGTCCGACGTCGCGCACGAGAGCTTCGAGGCCGCCCTGCTCGTGAAGTCCCTGGGCACCGCCGACCGCGAGGAGGCCCGCTTCGCGGGCAAGGCGGACGAGCTGCGGGCCGCGAACGTGCGCGTCGGCCAGGTGCGCGCGATGTTCGACCCGGTCATCGAGCTGCTGCCGAGCCTGGGCACGCTCGCGGTGCTCCTCGTCGGCGCCCACCGGGCCGCCGCGGGCGCCGTCGGGCCCGGTGACATCGTCTCGGCCGGCTACCTGCTGACGCTGATGGCCGTCCCGGTACGCGCGTTCGGCTGGGTGCTCGGGGAGCTGCCCCGCGCGCTCGTCGGCTACGACCGGATCGCGCGCGTGCTCGACGCCCGAAGCGACATGCCGGCCGGGACGGAGCGGCTGCCGGCGGCCGACCAGGGGCTGGCGGTCGAGCTGCGGGGCGTGACCGTCACCGTCGCCGGCGCCGAGGGCCCGGCGGACCTGCTCGCGGACGTCGACCTCGCGTTCGTCCCGGGACGGACCGTCGCGCTCGTCGGGCCGACGGGCGCCGGCAAGAGCACGCTGGCGGGCCTGCTCGCGCGGCTGCGCGACCCCAGCCACGGGCAGGTGCTCCTCGACGGGACGGACCTGCGGGACCTGCGCCCCGGCGACGTCGCCGCGCAGGTCGCCTTCGTGGCCCAGCAGACCTTCCTCTTCGAGGACACCGTGCGGGCCAACGTCACGCTCGCCGACGC
>JAEZBT010000163.1 GCA_023426865.1 Actinomycetes bacterium | reverse complement strand
CCCGACGATCGGGCACGGCCCTGACGGGATCCGGCCACCGTCCGACGACCGCGGAGGCCGTCCGCCGCGAGGCTCGAGGCATGACGCAGCACGGACGACCAGGGGCACGGACGCACCGCCGGCGACGCCGGACGGTGACGCTCCTGGTGCTCGCGTCGGTCGTGGGGGTCGGCGTCTGGCAGGCGTGGGGACCGGCAGTACGCGCACTCGGGCTGGAGCGTCTCGGGCTGGAGGGTCCCGGGACCTCTGCGTCGTCGCCGGACCCGCAGGAGCCGTCGCCGACCCCCACGGCGCTCGACCCGGACCTCGCGCAGCGGTTCGCCGACGCACAGACCGCCGCGGCCGCGGAGGGCGTGGTCCTCACGCTCACGTCGGGCTGGCGGTCCGCCGACGAGCAGCAGGTGCTCGTCGACGAGGCCGTGGCCACGTACGGCTCGGTCGAGGAGGCGCACCGCTGGGTGCTGCCCCCGGAGCTGTCGGCGCACGTCGCGGGCCTGGCGGTCGACGTGGGTCCGGTCGAGGGTGCGCGCTGGCTCGAGGAGCGCGCGGCACAGTTCGGGCTCTGTCGCACCTACGAGAACGAGTGGTGGCACTTCGAGCCGATGCCGGCCGACGGCGTCTGCCCGGAGCCCTACCTCGACAGCTCCTGGGGCTGGCCGTAGCCCTCGCCGCTACGGTGCGCACATGCGCGCCGCCACCGCCCAGGACGTCCCCGCCGTCCGTACCCTGCTGGCCCGGGCCTTCGCCGACGACCCGCTGATGCGCTGGATGTTCCCCGCGCCGGGCTTCCCGGACGCGGCGGCCCGCGCGGAGGTGATCGCCGCCTACGTCGGTCTGCACGTGGAGCGCTACCTCACGGCGCTGACCGGTGGCCTCGTCGTCGAACGCGACGGCGTGCTCACCGCGGCGGCGCTCTGGCGCGGACCGGACGAGGACCTCGCAACGCCCGGCACGCTCCCGACGTCGGCCGGGCTCCTCACCGCGCTCGTCGGTGCGGAGCACGTGGCCACGGTGGCCGCGGGCTTCGCCGCCGAGCGGGCCGTGCGCCCCACCGGGCCGCACGCCTACCTGCACTACCTCGCGGTCGACGCGGACCACCGTGGCCGCGGCGATGCGCGGCGACTGGTCGACGCGGGCCTCGCCCGCGCGTCGGCCGCCGGCCTCCCCGCCCTGGTGGAGACCACGAACCCCGCCAACGTGCCGCTCTACGAGCACCTGGGCTTCGAGATGGTGGCCTCGGTGCCGCTCGGCGAGGGGCCGACGGTCTGGATCCTCACGACGGCACCACGCCACGCCATGCAGTGAGCAGCTCCCCCACCGGCACGGCGGCGGCGACGGTGTTCCCCGACGCTAACCGCCACGCCCCTCCCTCCGCGCCGCCCGGCCGTGAATAATCCGGGGCCTCCCGGGGTTCCGTCATCGGAACGGAGGACCCATGGAGCACTGGAGCCGGACGTGAGCTGGGGCGCGTGGCGCGGACGCTCGAAGGGCGAGCGCGTCGCGCTCATCGCGCAGGTCTCGCAGCCGCTGCGCCGCTACCTCGGCACCGAGGCGGCCGGTGCGGCGCTCCTGCTCGCCGCCACGGTGCTCGCCCTGGCGTGGGCCAACTCGCCGTGGTCGTGGGCGTACGAGGACCTGCTCCGGACGCCGGTGGCGATGACGATCGGCGGCGACGGCCTCGACATGGACCTGCACCACTGGGTCAACGAAGGCCTGATGACGGTGTTCTTCTTCGTCGTCGGGCTCGAGGTGCGGCGCGAGCTCGCGCTCGGCGAGCTCACCGACCGACGCCGGGTTCTCGTGCCCGCCGTCGCCGGGGTCGCGGGGCTGCTCGTGCCCGCAGGCCTCTACCTCGCGGTCAACGCCGGCGGGGAGGCCGCCGCGGGCTGGGGCGTCGTCATCGGCACGGACACCGCGTTCCTGCTCGGCGCGCTCGCGGTCGTGGGGCCGCGCCTGTCGACGCAGCTACGCCTGTTCCTGCTGACGATGAGCGTCGCGGACGACATCCTGGCCGTCACCGTCATCGGCGTCGCCTACTCCGACGCGCTGCACGTGCCGTCGCTCGTCGTCGCGCTCGTGTGCCTGGTCGCCCTCGTCGCGTTGGGCCGAGCCGGGGTCTGGCAGGCGTCGCCGTACGTGGCAGTGGTCCTCGTCCTGTGGGTCTCGACGCTGCGCTCGGGGCTGCACGCCTCGATCGCCGGGATGCTCTCGGGCCTCCTCGTCCCTGCGCTCGCCGCCCGCCGCGACCTGGTGGAGGACGCCGCCCGCGCCGCCAAGGCGTTCCGCCAGTCGCCGCTGCCGAGCGTCGGCCGGATGGCGCAGCGCGGCATCGTGCGGGCCGTCTCGGTGAACGAGCGGCTCCAGGAGGTGCTGCACCCCTGGACGAGCTACGTCGTCGTGCCGCTGTTCGCGCTGACCAACGCGGGCGTGGACCTGCGCGACGGCGTGCTCGGGGACGCGCTGCGCTCACCGGTGACCTGGGGCGTCGTGCTGGGCCTCGTGCTCGGCAAGCTCGTGGGCATCTCGCTCGGCACGCTCGCCGCGGTCCGCGCCCGGCTGGGGCGCCTGCCGCAGGGCGTCGGGCCGGGCCAGGTCGTGGGTGGCGCCGCGCTGTCCGGCATCGGGTTCACCGTGTCGCTGCTCATCGCCGAGCTCGCCTTCGGCACGTCCGAGCTCCGCGACCAGGCGACCGTCGGCGTGCTGCTCGCCGCCGTCCTGGCGACGGCACTCGCCTGGCTCGCCTTCCGGCTGGCCGCCCGCTTCCGCGGCGAGCACACGGCCGAGCTGCCGCGCGTCCTCGCGCAGCCGGTGGACCCGGTCCGCGACCACGTCTACGGCGATCCGGACGCCCCGCTCACCGTCGTGGAGTACCTCGACTTCGAGTGCCCGTTCTGCGCGAAGGTCACGGGCGTCGCCCAGGCGCTGCGCGAGCACTTCGGCGACGACCTGGCCTACGTCGTCCGGCACCTGCCGCTGCCCGACGTGCATCCGCACGCCGAGCTCGCCGCGCACGCCGCCGAGGCGGCCGGCCGCCAGGGCCGGTTCTTCGAGATGACCGGGCTGCTCTTCCGGCACCAGGAGCGGCTCGAGCTCGAGCACCTGGTCGGCTACGCCACCGAGCTCGACCTTGACGTCGACGCGTTCCTCGCCGACCTGGCCGACGACGAGACCGCTGCGCGCGTCCGGGAGGACGTCGCGGACGCCGAGGCGAGCGGCGCGCGGGCCACCCCCACGTTCTTCCTCAACGGCCGGCGCCACGTCGGTGCCTACGACGCCGCGAGCCTCATCGACGCGCTCGAGGCGCTGCGGGAGACCGGGCCGACGCCGGGGCCGACGCCGACGCCCGAGCCCACGGAGGACGTCCTGCCCGACGGTGCACTCCCGACGCAGCGGCCCGCCCCGACGTCCTGACACAACTCGAACTCAGCACGCATCGACCGCGCATCGTCGCGGGCGAGGGTGGCGGGCGGCACGGTGTTCGCCGTGCGACGTCCGGCCTGAGCGGGCCGCGGGCTGGGAGACTGCACGCATGATCTTCCGCCGCCGTCGCGCGACCCCCACCGTCGGTCTGGTGCTCAGCGGCGGCGGCTCGCGGGCGAGCTTCCAGCTCGGCGCCCTGCGGTACCTGTACGACGAGGTCGGCATCACCCCGACGGTCGTCGCCGGCGCCTCGGTCGGATCCGTGCTCGGCTCGGTGCTGGCGCAGTACCCCGACCACGCCGGCCAGCGGGCGGCGCTCGCCCGCCTCGAGGAGCTGTGGCGGAGCCTTCAGGAGTCCTCGGACATCTTCACCGAGCAGGAGTGGTTCGCCCGGCTGCGCGACCAGGGCTCCTCGCTCATGGAGACCATCTCCGAGCTCGAGGAGCGCCGGCAGCGCTTCCGGCGGCCCTTCGGCCGGCGCCCGCCGCGCGAGGAGGCACCGGTCACCTCCGCGGCCGCGGCCGTGGACGCCGTCGACCCCGGTCCCGCCGAACGCCCGGGGCTGCCTTTCGCGTCGCTCGACGTCGTGGACCTCGTCGCGGCGATCAGGCACCTTGCGCGCGCCCGCCCCGACATCGAGACGATCATCCGCGGCGCCGGTCAGGAGCAGGCGCTCTACCGGTTCGGCCCGGTCATCGAGCGGGTGCTCGAACCGGCGGTGTTCGCGCCCGCCCGGCTGGCACGGTCCGGCGTCCGGCTGCGCGTCGCCGTCGTCGCGCTCGAGTCCGGCGAGCTGCGGTACGTCACGCAGGACGGCCGCCTGATCGACCGCGACGGCATCCCGATCCCCGACGCTCCTCTCGTGGACCTCGTCGACGCGGTCCGCGCATCGTGCACGATCCCGGGGGTCTTCGCACCGGTGCCGCTCGGCGACGAGCACTACGTCGACGGCGGCGTCCGTGAGGTCCTTCCCGTCGAGGCGATCCTCGGGCGCGGGCACGTCGACCGGTGCTACGCCGTCCTGGCCTCCGCGCCGGGCGTCCCGCGCGAGGAGAGCTACGCCAACCGCGACCTCCTGTCGATCGTCCTGCGCAGCAGCGTCGGGATCATGGCCGACGAGGTGGTCCGCGAGGAGGCGGCACGTGCCCGCGCGGCGGGCGCCGTCGTCATCGTCCCCGAGATCGACGTGCACGACGCGATGGTCGTCGACCCCGGCCTGACCGCCATCGCGATGGACTACGGGTGGTCGCGCGCGGCGCAGGCCGTGGCCGGCGCGACTCCCGCGGAGAGCCGCGCGGTGCGCGAGATCGTCGAGTTGCGCCGTCGGACGTGGGCGTGGGAGGTCGCGCTGCACGGGCCGGACGCGCCGGACCGGGGCACCGCGCTCGCCATCCTCGCCA
>JAEZBT010000436.1 GCA_023426865.1 Actinomycetes bacterium | reverse complement strand
GGGGGATGCGGGGGGGGTCGCGGAGGGTGCGGTCGGGGCGGAGGGGGTCGGGCTGGGCGGGCTTCCCCCCGCCGACGACGACCGGGTGGACGACCAGCTGGACCTCGTCGACGAGGCCCGCGGCCAGCGCCTGGCCGGCGAGGGCGGCGCCGCCGACGGCGAGGTCGCGGGTCGCGGCGGCCTTGAGGTCGAGGACGGCGGCCGGGTCGAAGGTGCGCTCGAGGCGGGTGCGGGTGGTGCGCGGCGCGTCGAGGGTGGTGGACCAGACGACCTTGTCGGCAGCCTGCCAGATGGCGGCGAACTCGGCGGTGACCGGGTCGTCGGCGGCGAACCCGGGGTCGGTCTCCCAGACGGCCATCGTCTCGTAGAGGCGGCGGCCGTAGAGGAACGTGCCGATCGGGCGGGCGAGGTCGTTGAAGAACTGGTGGAGCTCGGCGTCGGGGACGCTCCAGTCGAAGCTGCCCGAGGCGTCCTCGATGTAGCCGTCGAGGGAGACGTTCGTGAGGTAGATCAGTGAGGCCATGGGAGGTGGACCCGGCGGAGGCAGCGGACTGATCGGGGTGGGTGGTTCAGCCGGCGACCCGGACCTCCACGCGCCACGGCTGCTCCGCACCCGCGTCCGTCGGCACCAGGTGCACGCTGCCCCACTCGAGGTCGCGGGTGGCCCTGGCTTCGGTGAGCAGGACGGGGTCGTCCTGGCCGAGGGTGACCGTGGCGCCGTCGGCGGTCGGCTCGACGAGCAGCGCGTCCGGGAGGCTGCGCCCGGTGATCGTGTACGGGCCGGGGAGCTGGGCGCGCACGTGGACGGTGCCGGCGGGGTTCGGCACGGCGGGGCCGTCGTCGCCGGCGTCTCCCCCGCCGTCCCCGAGGCGCTCGACCGCGACGATCCCGACGACGCCCCAGCCCGGGACCTCGATCGTCTCCCCCGGCCGGAGGGTCTCGCTGGCGTCGAACCCGTCGTCGGTGGTGACGCCGAGGCGCCCCTCGTCGGCGTGGCTGCTGACGGCCGCGACGAGCTCGACGTCGTTCAGCACGACCGGTTCCTGGCTCGGGAGCAGGAGGTCGATGGCGGGCGCGGCGTCGTCGAACGCGGGGCCGGACGGGGTCGTGGTGGCGGGGGTCGACGTCGTCGGTGCCGGGTCGGCTCCGTCGTCCGAGGTGCAGCCGGCGAGGAGGGCGACGGCAGCGCCCACGGTGAGCGCGGCGACGATCGCCCGGCGGCGTGGCTCAGCGCTCATCGGCCTGCGTCACCTCGAGTGCGACGGCGGGTCGCACGCCTGCCGGCGAGAGGCCCCCCAGGCGCAGGGCGCGGCCGTGTCCGAGGTCGACGGGCGTGCCGACGCGGAGGCGCACGATGGTGGCGGGGAAGGGGCCGACGGCGACGTCGGCGTAGGGGCCGTCGGCGTCCTGCCCGGCCGCGCGTACGGCGAGACGCACCTGCCCGTCGACGTACTGGGCGCCGACGTCGACCGTGAACCGCGCGCTCACTCCAGCACCCCCGTGCTCGAGACCCGGTGGAACCACCGGTCGAAGTCCGCGGCCGAGACGAGGATCGGCCCGCCGCCGTCGGCGTTGTTGTTCGGCCCGTGCGGGTTGAGCATCCAGACGTCGCCGTTCGGCTCGACCGAGACGACCGTGTAGACGTGGGGCCCGAGGATCTCCACGTCGACGGGCTGGTCGCTGCCCGGACGCTGCACCGTGATGTGCTGGCCGGCCGGGATCTCGACGGTCGACGCCGCGAGCTGGGCGCCCCCGTCGAGCTCGGACCGCAGCTCGTCGGTGTCCCACGAGCCGCCGCCGCCGGCGTCGTGGTTGAAGACCGGGGCGTCCTTGCCGGTCAGCAGCGCAACCATGTCCTCCGGCCACCCGCCGTCGGTCAGGTCCGCGTACTCGAGGTGCTGCCCCAGCGCCGCCTCGTAGATCGAGACGACGCCCGGACCGCCGTCCTCGGTCGCCCCGTACGTGTGGCCGCGGTCGACGAAGTACTGGATCGGCCGGCCGTCCTCGTACAGCGTCACCCACCAGCCGTCGCGATCGGGGTCCCACCGCAGGCCGTCGCGCAGGAGCTGGTCGCCGTCGTCGTCCTGCATGAGCGCCATGAGCGTCGCGATCAGGTAGCAGTCGCCGATGTTCCCCTGGGAGACGACGAGCGGGTCGAACGCCGACCCGCTGCGCAGGCGAGGCCCGAGGCGGACGCCGGTCAGCGAGCCCGCCTCCGGCCATCCCTCGGGCGGCCAGGTCAGCCCCGGCAGGCTCGTGGTGTCCCACACGATGACCGCGTAGAGCTTCGCCGCGGTGATCTCGGCCTCGGAGTCGGCCCGGCGGCGCGCGGCCGACAGTGCCTGGTGCTGGTCGATGACGTCGTCGAGCGCCCCGAGGTCCGGGGGGAACGCGGCGAGGCGGTCCCATGCCTCACGCAGGCGCTGGCGGGCGCGGTCCGCGTCCTCGACGACGGCGCCGACCCGGGCCGCGTGGTCCTTCAGGATGTCGCCGATCGTCCCGACGTCGACGGCGTGCGCTCGCGCCTCGGCGCCCGTCCGGGAACGGGCCTCGCGGAACGCGTCCGCCGCCCATCCCTGCCAGGACGGCGCGTCGACCTTCTCGATCGCGTCGGCGGCCGGGTACATCGTGGAGAAGGCGATGCCCAGCGTGCTCCCGGCCGCGGAGATCGCGCCGAGCTGGCCCTGCAGGGCGCTCACACGGGCCTCGGGGCGTTGCCGGTGCCCAGGCCCGCGGCGTGCCGGGCCAGGCTCTCGGCCTCCGCCTGGTCGGCGGCCTGGAAGGCCTCCACGGCGAACTCGACGCCGTCGGCGATGGTCCCGGTCGTGGCGACCAGGGCGGCGTTGCGGTCGCGGAGTGCGGAGACGACCCGCGTGACGGCCGTCGTGAGCCCGGCGTGCGCGTACACGGCGCCCGACGTCGGGACCCCGTCGAGGCGGCGTCCTGCCGTCGTGAGGTCGTCGACGCTGTCCCGCAGCACGGTGACGGCCGCGCGCAGCTCGCCGTAGTCGAGCGTGACGGTGGTGCCCCCCATGGGCGGGACTCTAGCCAGGGGGCGATGGCGGTCGTGGGGGATTCGCGCGCCGATGTCGTGCGACTGCTCGGGCGGACAAAGGAGCTCGCGAGGGCGGTGTTCGGGGACGTGAAAGGCTGACGCGCCCTGTGCTCCTGCGGCGGGTGGGTCGCTCAGGCGCGCTGCAGGTCCGCCGTGACGAGGTGCTCCAGGACCAGGAGGCAGAGGTCCTGAAGGTCCTGCCGCGAGGCCCGGGTGACGTCGACCGTGAACTGGGTGGCGAGGCGGGTCCCGCGGTCGTGGAAGAAGACGGGGTGGTGCCGGCCGGGCGGGGAGCCGGCTTCCAGCTGCGCCCGCCACGCCGCGAGGACGGGGCGGTCGGGCCGGTGGCGGAACCCGTCGGCGTCCGAGGGCGTCAGCAAGCCGGCGAGATCCTCGCGTCCCGCGGCGGACAGCCACGACGTCAGGGCGCTCCCGCTGAGGTGGTCGAGGAGTGCGACGGCGTGGTCGTGGGCGCGGAGCCGTGCCTCGGTGGCGCTGAGGTCCGACTCCACGACGTCGATGCACGGCCGGAAGAGCCATGGTCTCCGGGGATCGCCACGGCACTGCGAACGGATGTCGACGCCGAGCCACACGCCGGCCTCCGCGCGCGGGTCGTGCCGCCAGGCCATCACCATCGGTTGACCGGCATTGGTGCGAAACGCCTGTGCCTCGCTCTCGTCGCCCAGGGCCGCGAGCTGGGCGTGGATCTCCCGTGCCGCGCGGCGGGCGACGATGTCGGGCACGTAATGACCCTGCGCGTCGCCGATCACACCGTCCGCCTCCGCGTCCCAGGCGGTGAGGAGCGACGACGCCTCACGAGCGAGCCAGGCCGCATGCGGGTCGCTGCTCGAGGTCCACCCCTGGAAGACGTCGGCGAGCCGCATCGGCTGCCACGCCTCCCGGGCATGCTCGCCGTCCACCGTCCAGTACCAGCGGGAGGGGACGGGCTGCTGCGAGTCGACCCAGGCGTCGTACTCCTCGAGCTGGTCTCCGTGCAGGTCGGAGGCGCACTTGACCTCGACCACGGCAAGGGGGTGCCTGTCACGGCTGCGGCGGACCACGAGGTCGAGCCGTCGGCGCCCGCCCGCCGGGGTTTCGCGCTCGATCACCACATCGGACGTCTCGAGACTGAGGAGGGCTCGTAGCGGGAGGGGATCGAGCTCGACCAGGAGCGTCACGATGTCGCTCGTCGTGTTCTCGTCCGCCAGCATCCGCGCCAGTGACTTCACAGGGCAGCACGCTAGCGACGCGCGGGTGCTGCCGTGCTCGGTCGCCGTCGCGGATTCCCCGGAGGTGTGCGCTGATGGCGAAGCCCGGGGCGCGCGCACGAGCGATGCGACTCCCGGCGTCGGCGGGCAGGGCTCGTCGAACGAAGGCGGGTCGATCTCTGGCGAGGCGTCGAGCCCGACGGTCATGCTTGCCGTTCCCGAGCGAGGAGGACGGCATGGCCACGACGAAGGATCATGTGAAGTCCGTTCGGCTCACCGTGGACATCTGGGCGGCGGACGACGGTCACATCCACATCACCAGCGACGACCCGGACGCCCGGGTCGAAGCGCTATCACGCCAACGCGTACCGCAAGCTCGCGGAGATCCTCACCCGCATGGGCAAGGACGTCCCCGGCTGGGCCCCCTCCGCTGACGCCTGATGGCCCCCTAGTCGTGGAGCTGGAAGTGGGCAGCCAGGCGCTCGAGCGTGAACTGCTGGCGCAGCTCCTGGTGCACCTAGTCGACTCTCAGCTTGAATGCCCGCCCGGGCCGACGTGGGCTCACCGCCTAGCCACCCAGCGCGGGCCGGTAGCGTCGCTCCGAACCCTTGACCTCTGCACGAAGGCCCGCGGTGACATCGACCATCGTCCGCCGCTCCGCGGCAACTGCGCTGGGTGCTGCCGTCCTGCTCAGCGGGTGCCTGCCCGCGGCGACAGAGACGCCGCTGGCCATCCCCGACGTCACGGGCTACCGCCTGGACGTCGCCGAGGACATGCTGACTGCGGCTGGATTTGAGCACGTCTACGCGGACAACACCATCAGCTCCACGTGGGTGATCTCGTGGGACGAGTTCGCCGTGGTCGGCCAGCGGGAGCCGCCAGGTTCGCTCTTTGACCCCGCGGACGAAGTCACCCTCTTCGTCGGTCCCCTTGGCAACCCCGAAACACTCGCAGCACTCGCCAAAGACGCCGACGTCATCGACGACGTCCTGGCCGCACAACCCGACTCTGAGCCCGCTCCCGGGGCGGCAGGCGCGCCTGACGACCGTGCCTCTCCCGCAGAGTTCGGCTTGCCGGATGCGTACTCCGTCGATCGCGGACAGGACGTCTACGGCCAACCACGGCAGGACAAGATCCGGCGAGACCTTGCCGACTATGTCCTGGAGGTGCGCCGAGCCGACCCAACGACCGCCGATTCCATCGCGCACGCCATCATGGCGACCCCGATGGCGTGGTGCTCGCTCTGGCTGCCTCGGCATACCCCGGAAGATCTCACCGCCTGGCGCGAGGCGGCGGCGTCTGAAGCCGCGCAGATGGCGCAGGAGTTCGGCGTCGAGTTCACGAGCGTGAACACTCCGCCCATTCTCGCCGTGATGGACGTCGCGACGTCTCTGGCCGAGGAGCGGTTCTGCCCGGAACAGGGCGCCCAGCCTGGGGAGCGCGTCCCACAGGTGCCGACCGGCCCGGCGGCGATGCCAGACGGCGAACACATCTCGATGCTGGACACGTCCGTCGACGCCATGTACTTCCCTCGAGCGTTCTTCGGCGAGGAGGACACGTGGACGGTCGACGAGCTCACGTACGCCTACGTCTCCATGCTCGCCTTCCCGGCCTACACGTTCAGCGGGAAGCAATGGCCGATCGACCCGGACCCGAGCCGGTGTGGGTTGATGACCGAGTACGCGACGCCGGGGTGGGGCGTCGAACAGGCCCGCGAGGTCCTCAACGACAACACCATCATCGAGATCCACGGAGGGGACGACCTGCGTCGACTCGTACACGACATGGAGCCCGGCTTCTTCACGTCGACCCTGTACGTCGACATCGGTTGCTGACCCGCTACAGCGCGCCCCCGACACTCCGGAGGACCGGCGCGGCGATTCTCTCGGCGAGCCCGTCAACCTGCTCCAGCAAGGCCGCTGGCTCCTGGTCCAGGTCGAGCGTGTGCTGCACGAGGCGGACACCCGAGCGTCGAACGTCGTGGCTGACCGCCACCTCGTTGCCCTTGGCATAGACGAGGTGCCCGCGGTCCAGGCCCATCACCGAACAGTAGGCGAGCAACTGGTAGAGGTCGGCGTTGGGGAAGCCGCTGGGCTTCTCGGCCTTGTACTTGGCGTCGATGACGGCCGTGGGGCCGCTCTGACCCGCGGCGTACCAGACGAGATCGGGCTTCATCTCGATCGCGTCGGCTTCGTCCAGGCGCCACTTCTCCTGAGGTCTGCACACGCCACCGCGACGAACGAGCGCTTCGCCCAGTGCGACGGTGAGGAAGTCCTCGAAGAGCTTCGCCATGTCGACCATGAAGCCGCTGACGCCATAGGGCCCCGGGGCTTGCTCGACCGAGGCTCCTTGGAGCACGAGCTCGGCCAGTCGAAGCGCGAGGTGGTAGCGGGCGTTGAGTCTCGACGGTTGCCAGGAAGGAAGCGGCAACCCGCGGCGCATCGGCGTGACGTCTACCGTGGCCCGCACAAGCCGGAGCAGTGACCTGCGGGTCACGGCGTCCACACCGCGGAGCCGAAGCAGCACTTCGGCCGCTCCGCGCAGCAGCTGGTTCTCCGCGATGTCGACGCCGTACTCGTCGTAGCGGACCTCGAGCGGCACGGCGAGGCCGAAGCGCTTCTTCAGCTGCTCAGCCGTCCGGACGCGTCCCCGCAGTACCGCCGACGCGGTCTCCTCGACCCGGTAGCCCTGGATCAAGCCCTGTTGGGTCGCTCGTTCGGCCTGGCGAGCGAACGCGGTCGCCACGGCCACGAGGAGGTCTGCGTCCTCCTGGAGATGCAGGTCTTCCTCGCGCCATCCACGCCCATCGCGCGCGTAGCCGAGCAGGAAGAACAGCCGTCGGATCGAGACCTTGGGCTCAACCCAGAGCTCGACGTCCCCCACTCGCGCGACGCCGACCTTGCTGGCGGGCCCGACGAGCCACCATCCCGGAGTCGTCGACGGCACAGCGGAGACGAGCTCCGACCCGCGAAGGGCCAGGCCGTGAGCGGTGCTCAGCCGAACCTCGACCGCGGTTCCCGTCTCCCTGAGCTCGATGCGCACGGTCTACTCGGCGTTCGTGATCTCGCTCGGCGCATCGGGCCCTTCGTCGTTCTCCCCGGTCGGCTCCGCCGGCTCGTCGTCCGTGCCGCTCGTCGCGCGCTTGAAGATCCGGTCCAGGCCGTACTCCTCCGTTACGTCGATGCCCTCGCCGAAGTGGTGCTCCTCGAGAAGGGGCAGGATCGACGTCTCCCACATGAGTCGCAGGCCGGCGTCGGAGTAAACGCTTTCCCGCATGAAGTACGACGGACCGATCTTGAAGTCCTCGTCCTTGATGAGTTCGTTCAGGCGGTCCAGCACGCGAGCGGTCGTGTCTGGCAAACCCCTCGCCGCGAGCCACTTGCCGAGCATGCTCCGGGTGGGCTCGGTGCTCGGGTGGAGAGCCTTGAACGCGAACCGCCGCCGCATGGCCGCATCGACCAGAGCGATCGAGCGATCCGCCGTGTTCATCGTGCCGATGACGAAGACGTTGGACGGCATGGTGAAGCCGGCCTCCGTGCCTGTGGAGTAGAGCAGGTCGATGGACCGGTCGCGGTACTCCAGCAGGAAGTACAGCTCGCCGAACACCTTCGCCAGGTTGGCCCGGTTGATCTCATCGATGATCAGGACGTAGGCGGTCGCCGGGTTCTCCCGGGCAGCGTCGACCAGCCGGCGGAACGGACCCGGGACGAGGGCGAACCCCACAGTCCCACTGCCATCGGGTGCGGGCGCAGGCCGGTACCCCTCGAAGAAGTCCTCGTAGCTGTAGGACGGGTGGAACTGGACCAGCTTGACGTTCGGCTCGTCCGTCAGGTGTGAGGCGATCTCCTGCGCGAGGTACGTCTTCCCGGTCCCAGGCGGCCCGTAGAAGATCATCTGTCGCCGATCGCCGAGGAGGTCGATGCAGTCCTGCAGCCACTCGCGTGAGACCAGCAGGCGCGCGGCGAGCTCGTCCGTCGCGGGCGCCAGTCGCAGTTCGGGCGACGCCTTCTTCTTGGCCGCCTCCTGCGCCGGTTCGTCGGTGAGGACGAGCGCCCTGAGCGCCGCGACGTCGCTCGTGAGGTCGACGATCGGCTGCTGGGAGGAGAGCAGCGGCTTGACCCCGGGGGGCAGGTCGACCAGGTCCACCGGGGAGTCCGGATTAAGCCACGTCACGGGCCGCCGGAGGTTGGACCGGTCGTCCGTGCTAGCGACCGAGGTGGCGGCGCCGGCGATCTCACCGAGGTAGAACCGCGCCCCGTCGTTGGTGAGCACGAGGTCGCCCGCCTGCACGCGGTTCAGGAAGAGATCGACCTCGGTGACCTTCTCGTTGCGGGTGTTGTACGACTTCTGCGCGTAGTCGGTCTCGACGATCTCCGCGATCTGGCGGCGGGTCAGGGGCAGGTCCAGCGGTCGGATCTGGCTCGCTGCGATAGAGCACCAGCCGAGACTCAGCCAGTCTGGGATGAGGTTCTTGCCGTTCACGTTGCCACCCCGGATGAGCCACGCCCG
Source organism: Actinomycetes bacterium (assembly GCA_023426865.1). GTDB lineage: Bacteria > Actinomycetota > Actinomycetes > Actinomycetales > Cellulomonadaceae > Actinotalea. The sequence continues at coordinate 12,779 of JAEZBT010000436.1, read as the reverse complement.
CCGGGGTCCTTCGCCACTCTCGCCGTCGAGAAGCTGGACCAGTTCGTAGGCGGTCAGTCGCTGAGCCTGTGAGGCACGGTCTTCCTGGTCGAACTCGACGCCCTCTTCTGCCAGGAGCGCCCGCGGGTCGTCTCTCCGGTCAGGGTCCGCCCATCGGAAGCCCTCGGAGACCTTGCCATTCGCGGAAAGAACTCTGAACCCGTTGGGCGAATCGGTCTGCGCCACGAATGAGCCCACGGTCTGGGCCGACAGTCCCGCGACCTCGGCCAGGTCGCCGTAGGTCGTCCACGAGCCCGCCTCGACGAGCTCGAGAGCCGCCTCCAGTCGAGCCTGCTTAGCACTCGCGGCGTCTTGAGCCTGCGCAGCCTTGCGTTCGGCGAACTCGCGTTCGTAGTCCTCGAGCATCGCCCGGTAGAGCGGCTCGGCGTCGGGGTATTCAACAAGGCCGGCGCGCCCACGGTCCGTGATCGCCCACCCGTCGTGGCCCTTGAGCAGCCAGCCCCCGATGCGAGCCCAGCTCGAGTCGAACCGGATGGCCGTGTCCCCGCGCAATTTCCCGCTGGCAGTGAGCGTTGCCTCGTGGTCCGTGAACGGCACGCGCGCCCGCACCGCGGCAACGACATCCGCGGCCTTCCGCGGCTCAGCCGACTCAGCGAGGAGCGCCAGCGTGGTCTGGAAGAGCAACGCGTGGCGCACCGAAGCGGCACGCTCGGCGACTGGAGGCTCCGTCATGTCGTTCCCCCTCTGCAAGGTGATCGAAGTCTGCCAGGGGTCACTGACGCAGGGTTCGTCGAAGTGCTCATGGGTGAATCCGTTTGACCGATGTCACATGGCGTACGTACAGTGTCCGTACGAACATGGAAGGGCAACCCATGAGCCGCCAGACCGCGCCTGCGAGCGCGACGTCCCGCACATCCAAGAACAAGCGACTTGAGGTCCGCGCCACCGAGCGCCAGGAGGCCATCCTGCGCCAGGCGGCGGCCGCGACCGACCGCACCATGACCGACTTCATCCTCGACACGGCAGTGGACCAGGCCGAGCGCATCCTTGCGGAGCGCCGGTGGTTCGTCGCCACCGAGGCGCAGTACGAGGAGTTCCTGCGACTCCTCGACGAGCCGCTGCCGTCCACGGACAAGTTCGACACGCTGTGGTCGCGCCCGTCGCCCTTTGGCCAGCCCTTCACGCCGAAGGCGCGATGAGCGACGGAATCCTTCAGGCGCCCCGCAAGCTCACGCGGGACGACGATCGCAGCACCTTCTCGAGCGGAGCGCCGGAGCTGGACGACTGGTTCCGGCGCTTCGCCTGGGAGAACCAGCGCGCCGGCAATGCCGTGACCTACGTGACGACCCTTGATGACGTGGTCCTGGGCTACTACGCCATCGCCATGTCGGCCTACGCGACGAGCCAGATGCCCGAGCGGATGCAGAAGAACCGCCCGGTGCAGACGCCCTGCGTGCTGCTCGCGCGCCTGGCAGTCGACTCCACCGCGCAGGGACAGGGCGTGGGTGCCGCCCTGCTGCGTCACGCCATCGAGCAGGCGTACCACGCGAGCCAGAGCGTCGCGGCGGCTGCACTCCTCATCCACTGCCGGGACGACGTCGCCCGTGCGTTCTACGAGGCCAACGGCGACTTCATCCAGTCGCCGGTCGAGCCGCTGCACCTCATGCTGTCGATGAAGGAGATCAGCCGGCGCTTCGGCTCCTGAGCTCCTCGAGGGCAGCGCCTGCCCGCGCCCGCCAGTCCGCGTACGTCGTTCCCAGCAGGGTCGCCTCACCGCGAACCATCGCGACGGGGTCCCAGCACCAGATCTGTCCGTCTTCGGGGACGGCAGCCATAGCCTGCTCGGCCCGATCGGCGTCGCCGTCGGCGAGGAAGAGCGTGGCGCGGTTCATCGCGGCGGCGCCTCTGGCCCGGGGGTCGCGAGTGCCGTCGAGCCGATCGAGTGCGCGGTGCGCCCGAGGCCGGTCGGTCGGGATGAGGCAGAACGCCAGGACGTTGCACAGGTGCGGGCTGTCAGGCGCGTTGCGGGCGGCGCGCGCTGCAAGCTCGTGCGCGGCACCGAGCTGATCGTCGCGGACCAGCCCGACGATCGCATGAACGATCTCTTCGGTGCGCAGTCCCTGTGCGACGGGGTCGTTGCCGACGGCGCCGGAGAGTCGTCTGGAGAGGGCGTCCACGACCTGGCGCTGGGTCAGGGGCCGCTCCTGGAGAAGTGCGAGTGGGAGACCAACGCGTTCCGCTGTCGTCCCCGGGTCGTGGAGGTAGACGAGCTCCCAGTCGAGGGACTCCCCGGCGGGTACACCCTCCCGGAAGCGGGCATCTCGCTCGCGGGCCGTGGTGTGGTGCTCGACATCAACTACCGGAACACCGCAGAGATCCTGCAGTTCGCCTCGCGGCTTGTCGACGGCGACGAGTTCTCGGACATCGAGGGCGTCGTCGCGCGCGGTGACCGGCCGGCGTCGGTGGTTCGGAGCGGGCCCGCCCCGGTGCACGTGCGGTGCGGGAGCTGGGCCGAGCGGGACCGCCACCTCGTCGAGCGGGTTCGCGAGGTGACGCGCGAGGTCGGGAACGGGCCCGGCGACGTCGGCGTGCTCTGCCTGAGCAACCGCGCAGCCGACGCAGTGGCAGCGGCGCTGCGGGCCGCGGGCCTGCCCGTGGTCATGCTGACCGAGTACGACGGCGCGGCAGTGGACGCCGTGAAGGTCGGCACGGTGAAGCGCGCGAAGGGATTGGAGTTCAAGCACGTGCTCATCGCCGACGCAACGCTGCGCGACGGCCCGGGAGCGGCTGTGCCGAGTGATCCGGCCGAGCGTGAGCGCTGGGAGCTGCGACGCCGCGAGCTGTACGTGGGGATGACGCGGGCACGGGACGGGCTCTGGGTGGCCGTGGTGTGAGTGTTGGGACGCGTGCGCAGCGTCCTGAGCCGAAGCGGATCGCCGGCCTACGGCGCGCGGCATCGTCAGCCGACGAACACCTGCGCGCGGTGCCAGCGGATGTAGTCCACCTTCGGGAGGGTGTGGCCGGCCGGGATCTGCGCGCGAGGGCGCAGCAGCGGCGCGTCGAAGGTAGTCCTAACCGCCTCGCTCGTGGCCGCTCTCAGTCGTCCCGAAAGGACCACCGACAGGTCGGCGTCAAGGGTGAGGTCCCCGGCGTCGAACGCGGCGTCGTGGGTTGGGCAGGCGGCGACGCCGTTGCGTACGTCGCGCCGCTCAGAGTCCGTGCTGACCCGCCACGCCTTGATGTGGCTTGCGCGCAGGAGCGGTCGGGGTGGGTCAACCCCGAGCGAGAACCCGCAAAACACGCACTCCCAGCCGCAGTTGCGGAGGACGCCGCGGGCGAACCGGTGCTGACCCAGCCGCGCTCGCTGGATGGTCTCGCGCTCGGACGGACGGTCATCGGGTGACTCGACGAAGTGCGCGTAGGCCTCCTGGAGCAATGCCTCGATCACCGACTCGTCGAGCTCGTCCTGACCGAGCATGGTGAAGTGCTCGAAGTGCTCGATGCCGAGGAAGTCTGGGAGAGCGGACCCTTCGATGCCGAGGGCGCGTGCGGCGGCGACGATCACGCGATAGAGCGTGAAGAGCCGCTCGTGGTCGGCGCTGAGAAGGCGCCAGAGCGCCACCTCGTTCTTGCCGCCCTTGGCCCACGTACCTTCGAGGTTCGCCATCTTGTTCGGGATGCTCGTGATGGGTCGTCGAAACAGGCGCGCGAGCTCCGGCACAGGCGATGGCGCCCGGGCCGCGCCGCTGCCTCCGTAGCTCTTCTGATCCAGCACCAGCATCGCAGCGGCGCACAGGAGCGTCTCAACGGGCCGGTATGCCTCCTGCCGTGCGCCCTGGGCGGGCGGACGCCTGGCCAGAACCGCGCGCCACTGCGCCTCGGCCTCTCGCGGCGACAGGTCGAGGTAGTCCGTCAGCGCATACGGCATCCCAAATCCCTCCCGGCTCCATCATCGGCATGCGGAGCCGGCAACACGAGCGCGTCGGGCGGATCAGGCGGGGGTCAGGGGAACCTCGCTGCCGTAACCGAAGACGTGCGCACTCAGCACGTCGACTTCCCGCCGCTCGTCCCCGAAGAACGCCTGCAGCCGGTGCACCACGCGCGCGTACGGCCGCTCGCGGGCGCTCCCGGCCTCGTTCCAGTTCGCCATCGGCACGACGAGGAACAGATGGTGCGCGTCCTTCGCGATGTGCGTCTTCCAGAAGTCCTTGAGGTCGTGGTTGTTCGTCGTCGTCCCGCCGCGTTCGATCTCCGCGATGATGCCGCGGCCCTCGCCGAGCGAGTAGTAGAAGTCCGGTCGCGCCCGCGTCACGAAGCCGTCCTGGGGCGTCAGCACGACCTCCTCCCGGAAGCCGACCGCGCCCAGCAGCTCCCCGACGACGCGCTGCACCGCCATGCTCTGCGCCCGAAAGACGTGCACGGCGTCGATGCCGACGGTGTTCTCGTCGAGGTACGTGGCCAGCCGCCCGGCGATCTCGTCGACGATGGCGATCTCCGCGACCTGCTCCGGGGTCGGGCGGGCGCACACGAGTCTCGTGTAGCGGCCGCCCATGCCGCGCAGCTTCGCGGAGGCTGCGCCGAGAAGCTAGCTCCAGGCGGGTGAGTTCGAGGACGCCGGGACGCGGTGTCCCGCGACGGCGTGGAGCGTCGCCGCGGCCTCGTCGGCACGCGACCCGCCGAGCGCCGTCGTGCCGCTGGAGCGGACGCCGACGCCGATCTGCCGCCTCCCCGCCTCCGCGCCACTGTCGTCACTCACAGGTGGACGCGCGTTGGGTCGACGTTGAGCGCGTCCCAGATGACGCTGTTCTCGTCGAGGATCCACGCAGGTTCACCTGAGATCTCCGCGACTGCGCGCACGAGCCGCACGAACAGGTCCTCCCAGCGACACCACGCACCGTAGGGCAGCACCGTCGACAGGTCCGGCATCGTGACCCCTGGCTCAGGGAAGTGCGGCGGCGTCTGGTAGAGGATCGCGTGACGGGGATCCTCGCGGTTCTCGAGAGTGAAGAGGTGATCGGAGCCGCGCTCCACTACTTGGACGATGTCGTCGCCCTCGTAGACCAGGTCACAGCCGTGCCACCCCGCCGGACCGGCCTGGACGATCGACGCGCGGGACTTGGCGTACAGGAGCTCGTCGTGCGAGAGGAAGTAGGCGGACTTCATCGGAACTCCCCAAGGCCGCTCACAGGCGCACCGTCGTCGGATCGACGGTGCGGGCGTCCCAGACCACGGCGTCGTTGTCGAGCACCCAGGCAGCCTGGCCTGAGACCTCGGTGACGGCGGAGGAACGCGCCCTTCATCGGTACTCCCGGATCGTGACCACGCCGATCCACCGCCTCCTCATCGACCTGGTGAGTCCCGCCGCCGACGTCACCCGCGTCGGCCCCCCTGTCGTCACTCAGAGGTGGACGCGCGCTGGGTCGACGTTGAGCGCGTCCCAGATGACGCTGTTCTCGTCGAGGATCCATGCCGGTTCGCCTGAGATCTCCGCGACGGCGCGCACGAGCCGCACGAACAGGTCCTCCCAACGGCAGAGGACGCCATACGCGAGGACGGTGTCGAGGTCCGGCATCGGGACACGGGGCTCGGGGAAGTGCGGCGGCGTCCGGTACGTCCAAGCCAGGTCAGGCCGGTCGAGGTAGGGCTCGAGTGTGAACAGCCGGTCCGTGCCGCTCTCAACCACCTGGATCTCGTTGGTGCCGGCATAGACGACGTCGCACCCCTCCCAGCCGGCTGTGCCCGCAGCGCGGATGGACTGATTGACCTTGGGGATGAGCGAAGGGTCGTGCGAGAGGAGGAATGCGCTCTTCACAGGAACTCCCTGAGTATCTGCATCAGTTCGTCGTAGTCACGGGCAACCGCGAAGCCCGCGATCAGGACCTCGCGACGCGCCGCGTAGGGGAGGTGGGGCGCATACGCGATCGGGGTACGCCCCGTCGTGACCTTGATCGCTTCGAGCTGAGGAAGAAGCTTGCGTGCGAGCCCGCTCTTCACCTCGATGACGAGCTCGCCGAGAACGATGTCGATCTCGCGACTAGAACCGTAGTAGGTCGGTACGTGCATGTTCACGCCGTCCAGCACGCCGGGCAGATCCGCGTCGAGCCGGGTGGCCAGATCGCCGACCAGCGGATCCTTCGACGTCCAGACCCGCGGCGTCGGCGATGCGCCCGGCTCGCGGCGGAGGTCCTCCAGCGCACGCACGGCCGCGCTGATCCGGCCGGCCCCGCGCGTCGCGACGCCCACCCCGGCGACCGCGGTGAGTAACGCGTCCGGCGCCATGCGGCCCACCCACCGGCCCGGCTCGTCGTGCCAGGTCTGCGAGTCGAGGAGCAGGCGGTTCGCCTCGTGCGGGTCGTCGGCGAGGGTGCGGACGGTGAGCTCGAGGCCGTCGCACATGTCGCGCGTGTCGGTCAGGACGCCCTCGGGGTCCACCAGCATCCGGATGGGGTGCCACGTCACCGTCATCTGCAGCATCCCCGAGGCCCAGTCCACCAGGCCGATGCCGACGTCGGAGAGCTGGAACTCGCCGTCGGGCATGCCCTCGGAGAGCTGGTCCAGCAGCGCGCCGACCTGCTCGGCGTGTGCGGCGACGTCGTCGCGCGCGAGTCGGAGCACCGTGTCCGCCAGCGTCCGCAGCCCCGTCGGGTCGGGCACGACGCGCGGGCCGGTCGCCGGGGCGGGTATCGCCCAGCTGCCCGACCCCGGGCCCAGCGTGCCGCCGCGCACCTCACCCGGCATCGTCGGCGGGACGCCCAGGCGCGGCGTCGTCGGCACGCACGCCAACCCGACCGTCGTGCTCCGGCTCTCCTCGGCCAGCGCCTCGCGCCACAGCAGCACCGCGACCAGCGCGACCGCGCGGGCGCGGATGATCACGCCCGCGTGTGCGCGCAGCGCGGCCGCCGTCGCGTCGTACGCCCACGCACTCGCCTCGATGGCATCGGCCAGCACGGGGCGCAGCTCGGCCCAGCGTTCGGCGCCCGTCCCGAACCACGTCTCGACGGTGCGACGACGGACGTCCGCACCCTGCGCCGTCAGCTCGCCGGCCTGGCGCGTCAGGTCGTCCGCGTCGGCGTACAGCGCCTGGATCGACCCGGGTACCAGGACCTGCGGGTCGTCGCTCGTGGCCAGGGTCGGGAGCAGCAGCGGGACGCCGGTCATGCCAGGGCCCCGCCCGATCCGACCGGGAGCCCCTCGCCCAGCCGGCCGAACTCCGCCGGCGCGAGCATGTCGTCCGCCTCGTACGCCTCGGCCGCCGCACGGAGCACCTCGCCCGCGTCGTCGGCGTTGCGGCCGAGCCCGCGGACCAGGTGGCCGTACCGCGCGGCGAACCGGCCCGAGGGTGCGGCCAGGCCCCAGGCATAGGCCTCGCGACCGGCCAGAGGCGCCGCCCGGCCGATCGCCGTCAGCTCGTCGGCGATGGCGAAGGCCGCGCGCGCGGCGGCACGCAGCTCCGCGTAGTCCACCTCCAGGACATCCGGCACCGCGTTCCCCCTGTCACCGACGCGCCCGGGACGGCGCCGGCTCGGACGCTAGCCCGGCGCCACCCGACGACCGGCGTTGTCCACAGGCATGCGGTTGCCGCGAGGAGGCGGAAGCCATGACCGGACACGTCCTGGTGGCATACGGGAGCAGCCACGGCCGCGCTCGTCAGGTGCGCGCACTCCGCACAGCTCCGCCCGTTCGGCCCTAGGGTCGGGGTGCCCCGGGGCCCTACCCTCGGTCGCGACCGGCGACGGAGCCAGCAGGGGGCGACATGAGCAACGACAACAGCGGCCAGCCGATGTGGCTTCCGCAGCAACCACCGGACGGAGCCGCCGACCCGTACGCGCCCGCCCCGTCGGCGTCGCCCGCCGCGGCCGCGCCGCAAGCACCGTTCGCCGCGCCCGACCCGCACGCGCAGCCCGCGCCGACGGCGTACCAGGGCCAGGCGCCGTACTCCGGCGCCGGCGGGTTTCCCGGCTCGAGCGGCTACCCCGGCTCCGCCCAGTACCCCGCCCCCGGCGCGTATCCCGGCCCCGGGCAGTACCCCCGCCAGCCCGGCTACCCCTCCTACGGCCCGGCCGGCTACGGCCAGCCGCCTGCCCCGCGCCAGTCGCCGGTGCTCGCCATCGTCGGGCTCGTGCTCGCGATCCTCGCGGCACCGATCGGTCTGATCATCTCGATCATCGCGCGCGTCCAGGCGCGGCGGACCGGCGTCGGGCGCGGGCTCGCGACGGCGGGGATCGTCGTCGGGTGCCTGTGGATCGCCGCCGCGGTGGCCATCCCCGTCGCCCTGAACCAGCGCCTCGGCGGTTCCGAGGGCGAGGGCGCGCGCGAGGCCTTCTCCCAGATGCAGAACTCGCTCATCGACGCCGACTGCGACGCGTACATGGCGAGCACCACCGAGGACTTCCGCACCCTGATCACCATGACCACGTGCGAGCAGTTCGACATGGTGATGGAGCTCGCCGGCCCCGGCACGTTCGGCTGGGTGCCCGTCACGGACGTCGACGTCGACGGCGACGAGGCCACCCTCTGGACCGTCGAGCGGGTGCCCGACGCGGCCGGCGGGGAGACCGTCGAACGAGTCGAGTACCGCGTGATCCGGGAGGGCGACGTGTGGCTGGTCGACTGGATCGACCTCAGCTGACGAACGGCAAGGGTGCCATCCCGTCGCCAGCCCGCCCTCTCAGTTTGCCGGCAGAACAGACACTAGAGGTCCGGCAGAAAGTGCATTAGGCTGGCGGCAGAAAGTGCATCACGATCCCGGCAGATCGTGCATCATGCGAACGGAGGTGCGTCGTTGTCCTCGCCCGCGACGCGCCCGGGGTACGTTCCCCGGTTCACGGACAGCCTGCTCGCGGAGCTCCTCGACGAGCTGCCGGCGGTGATGATCAACGGCCCACGCGGATGCGGGAAGACCACGACGGGCCTCCGCCGTGCCCGCACGGTCGTCCGACTGGACGAGCCGCGACAGGCCGCAGCCTTCGCGGCGGCACCCGATGCCGCGCTCGCGGCAGCGTCGACCCCCGTCCTGCTCGACGAGTGGCAGGAGGTCCCGGAGGTTCTCGGCGCGGTCAAGCGGGCCGTCGACGCCGCCGACGGCCCCGGCCGATACCTGCTCACCGGAAGCGTGCGGGGGCGCACGTCGGGCGAGATGTGGGCGGGAACGGGCCGCGTGACGCCCGTGGCCATGTTCGGGCTCACGGTCGCGGAGGCCCGGGGATCGCTCGACGCGCGGCACTTCCTCGAGTACCTCTTCGATCCCGCCCGCCACCCGGCGCCCGCCCTTCCGGACGCGCCCGACGTCCCCGAGTACGTCGACCTCGCGCTGCGGGGCGGCTTCCCGGAGGCGATGAACCTCGGCGACCGTGCCCGCGGTGCGTGGTTCGCCGGCTACGTCGAGCAGCTGATCCAGCGCGACGCCGCGTCGATCTCGCCCATTCGCGCACCGGAGCGGCTTCAGGCGTGCCTCAGGGCTGTCGCGGCGTGCACGGCCTCCACACCGGCGGACGTCACCCTCGCCGAAGCCGCGGGCATCGACGTCCGGACCGTGCGCAGCTACCTCGACCTGCTCGAAGACCTGCGCGTCGTCGAGCGTCTCCAGCCCTGGTACACGAACCGTCTCACCCGGCTCGTGAAGACGGCGAAGCTGCACCTCATCGACCCTGCGCTGATGGGAACCCTCCTCGGCGTCGATGCGCGAGCCGTCCTCCTCGACGGGCACCTGCTCGGGCAGCTGCTCGAGTCCTTCGTCGTCGCGCAGCTTCGGCCCCTCCTCGCGCTCGGGGAGACGCCGATCGCGATGTCCCACCTGCGAGATCGCGGCGGCGAGCACGAGATCGATGTCGTCCTCGAGAGTCGCCGTGGCGAGGTCGTCGCGATCGAGGTGAAGGCGGCTCCTCGGGTCGAGCGGCGCGACGTCGGGCACCTCGAGTGGCTCCGCGACCGACTCGGGGACCAGTTCGTACGCGGCGTCGTCCTCACCACGGGCACCGCCGGCGAGGGGCTCGGCGACAGGCTCGTGTCCCTGCCGATCGCGGCGATCTGGACCCCGACGGCGCTGAGGCGCTGAGGCGCTGAGTGCATCGCGGTCTGTGGAGAACGCCCACGGCCCGCTCCACCGCTCCACTCCTCGGGCGCCACGGTGTACTTCCCCAGCGAGGAGACCTGGTCTGAAGGCGTCCGGACCTCCATGTGCTGGATCCACTACTGACTCGGCGCTCCGCGCCCGGAACTCGGTGTTGCCGAAGGGCACCTCTCACGCAGACTGCCGAGATGACGGCCCTCGCCAGCACCCCACTCCCGCGCTGGCGCGTGCTCGTCGAGGGCGCGTCCGACGCCGCGGCCGTCACCACCCTCGCGGCGCGCCTCGGCCGCGACCTGGCGGGCGCCGCCGTCGTCCCGATGGGCGGCATCACGAACCTCCGCGCGCACCTGGCCGCGGCGTCTACCGACGACGTCCCCGCGGCCGGGCTCTACGACGCCGCCGAGGAGCGCGTCGTCCGCCGGGCGCTCGCGGTGCTCCACGAACCCGACACCGACGCCGCGCGCATCGACCTCGCGCGCCTCGACCCCGCCGCGCACCACCTCTTCCGCTGCGAGCGCGACCTCGAGGACGAGCTGATCCGCGCCGTCACGCCCGACGGCGTCCTCGACCTCCTCGCCGCCCACGGCGACCTCGCGCGCTTCCGCGCGTTCCGACGTCAGCCGTTCCAGCGCGCGCGCCCGCTCGACGCGCAGCTCCGCCGGTTCCTCGGCACCACGTCCGGCCGGAAGATCGCCTACGGGGGGCGGCTCGCCGCCGTCATGCCCCTCGAGCGGACGCCGACGCCGATCCGCCGCCTCCTCGACCTCGTCAGCGCGGAGCCGACGACGCCGGCGCCCCCGACGAGACCGTCTCCACGATGAGGACGTTCCTGTCGGGGTCCTCGAAGCACGCGGACCGCGTGCCGGCGAAGCTCGCGACCGGCCGCGCGGTCCGTCGGAGCCGGTTCTCGACCGGGGTCGTCGCCGGCTGCGCCCGCCGCTACATCGCGCTCGCGCGACCACCAGGCACGCAGCCGGGGAAGTGCAGCGCGATCCAGGAGGTCAGGTCCTCGGGCGTGCGCACGTCGAGCATGGCACTGGACCGCGGGTCGAACAGCGTCAGGGCTCCGCCGTCCCGGAGGCGCCGGGCGAGAACGCCCAGCATCGCCTCCAGCCACTGGACCGACGAGGCGGCGTCATAGCCGTAGGCGTCCATGAACCGCCCGAACAGCTCCCGGTCGACGACACCCGTCGCGGCGAGTCGTGCGTCGAGCCGCCGGTTCCATCGCCTTGTGCGCACCTGTCGCGTCCATCGCCCGAGGTCCATCTCGCGATCTTGCCCGAACCCGACCCGGACTCGACAGCAGGACCGCCGGCCAGGTCCCGGACACCCGGGCGAGGGCACAGCAGCGGGCGCAGCTCAGCGACGAGGAGAAGGAGCGGCTCGTCGTTTTCTAGTCGACGCGCAGCTGCGCGGCTCCGCCGGCGGGTCCGCCCAGCTGGACGTCCTCGAGCGTCAGGCGCCCGCCTCCGGGGATCAGCATCGACTCGCCGATCGCGAGCACCTGGCGGCTGCGCCCGTGCGGCGTCCCGACGGCAACGTTCGCGACCAGCGCGCCCTCGCGCACGCGGACGGCGAGCAGCCCGACCACCGCCCCGGGGATCTCGTGCTGCGTCCCGGCGCGGAGGGCGAAGGTCTCGCGGGGAGCGGGCGTGGCGGTCATCGTGGCAACTCCGAGTACGCGATTCCGCTGAACAGGTTGCCGAAGACCTCCGGGCTGACGAGGAACGCGCCGCCGCCGTCGGCGCCGTTGCTCGGACCCCACGGGTTGATCAGCCAGACGCTGCCGTCCGGCTCGGTGCCGACGACGGAGTAGGCGTGGTTGCCCATCAGTGAGATCTCGTCGGTGACGATCTCGCCCTTCCAGTTCCGCCGCTGGACCTCGATGTCCCAGGATCCGTCGCCGGTGACGTCGTCCATCGTGCCGGCGTTCACCGGGTCCCCCCGCCTGAGCGCGGCCTCGACGTCCTGCCACGCCTCGCTGTCCGGGCTCGGGTACGGGTACTCGTAGTACGTGCCGGCGTTTCCGGTGATGAGCTCGTCGGCCTGCGCCATCGGGATTCCGTCGTCCAGGTCCTCGTATCCGAGGTGCTGCGCGACCGCCGCCTCGTACAGCGAGGCCAGGCTCGGCCGGCTCCCGTCCCAGAGCACGTTGTCGACCCGCTGGTTGGCGCCGTGGCCGTAGACCTTGTCGACGAACACGTCCACCGGTCGGCCGTCCTCGTAGAGGGTCACCCAGTAGCCGTCCCGCTCCTCGTCCCACCGCACGTGATCGCGCAGCCACTCGTCGCCCCGGTCGGTGCGCATGATCGACGAGAGAGCGGACATCAGCGAGCAGTCGCCGATCTCGCGCTGCTGGATGTCCCAGGGCTCGAAGGAGCTCTTCTCGACGATGTCGTCGCCCACGTCCTTGCCCGGGACCGACCGGTCGTCGTCGTCCCACCAGCCGAAGGGGTCGTACCAGTGGTCGCCCCAGCCGGGGTTGCCCGCGAGCGTGGCCAGCTCCGACGCCGCGCGCGCCGCCGCGCGCTCGAGCTCGGCCAGCTCCGCCCGACGCGCGGCTCCGGCCCGCAGCATCGACGCGTACCCGGCGAGGTCGAGCGGGTTGCGGGCGACGTCGTCGCGCGCGTCGGCGAACCGGCGCTCCGCGGCGAGGACCGTGCTCTGCTGCTGCGTCAGCACCTCGGCGTACCGCTGGAGGGTGCCTGAC
>JAEZBT010000094.1 GCA_023426865.1 Actinomycetes bacterium | reverse complement strand
CCCCCCCCCCCCCCCCCCCCACGGCGGGTGAGGCGGGCGACGGCGTCAGCTGCGCGCTGCCGCCAGGGCCGCCAGGTGGTCCGGGCCGAGGTCGAGCGACAGGGCCGCCGCCGCCTCCTCGTACCGGCTCACGCGGGCCGTGCCCAGCAGCGGGACGACGCGCGGGGACTCCTGCGCGAGCATCCACGCCAGGACGACCTGGCTGGGCGCGACCCCGAGGTCGGCGGCCACCTCGCGGACGGCCGTGACCTGCGCGCGCCCCTGCTCGCTCGCGTAGTTGCCCTGCCACAGGTAGTGCGCCTCGCGGTCCGCCTCGGACATGTCGTAGATGCCCTTGAGGACGGGGGAGTACGCCACCAGCGCCAGGTCGGGGTGCTCGCTCAGGTAGTCCGCCTGCTCGCCGTCGACGATCGAGGCGCTGTCGAGCCCCGACCGCGGCGTGAGGTAGGAGTGCTCCTGCTGGAGCGCCACCGGCGCCGGCCAGCCGTTCGCCAGGCAGAGCTGACGGATCCGCTCGAGTCGCCACGTGCGCACGTTGGACCAGCCGAGGTACCGGACCTTGCCCTCGGCGACGAACGACGCGAGCGTCGACAGCGTCTCCTCGAGCGGCGTCGACCGGTCGTCGACGTGCACGTAGTACAGGTCGATGTGGTCGGTCTGCAGACGGCGCAGGCTCGCCTCGAGGGACTCGCGCAGGACTCCTGCGCTCGCACCGACGAAGTTGGGCCGGGCGTAGCCCCAGTCGGGGTCGGTCGCGCCCTCGGGCCAGGCCTTGGCGACCTCCCGGATGCGCGCGGTGCCCTTGGTGGACAGGAACACGCGGTCACGGTTGCCCGTGCGGGTGAACCAGCGTCCGAGGAGCTCCTCGCTCTGGCCCCCCTCGGTGCCCTTGGCCCACCACCACGAGTAGCAGTCGGCGGTGTCGATGAACGTGCCGCCGTCGGCCACGAAGCGGTCGAGGAGCGCCACCGAGGTCTCCTCGTCGGCGATCGTGCCCATGGGCATGGCGCCCAGGGCGATCCGGCTGACCTGCTCGCCGGTGGTGCCGAGCTCGATCGTTCTCATGCGTCCTTCTTCTCCTTGGTGGGGGTGCCCGGCACCGAGGCGTCCGCCTCGCCGAGCATCCCCCGATAGATGCCGATCTTGTGATCCAGTGCCCGCAGGTGCTTGTTCAGGAGCGCGAGCTGGGCGACGAGCTGCTCCCGGTGCTCGGAGAGCACATCGACGAGCTGGGGGATCGTGTGGTCCCCCTCGCGCGTCAGGTCGACGAACCGCTGCATGTCGCGGATGGACATGCCGGTCTGTCGCAGGAGCGTGAGGAACACGACGGCGCCGAGCTCGGCGTCGGTGTACCGCCGGTGCCCGCCGGGGCCCCGGGGGACCTCGGCGAGCAGACCGATCCGCTCGTAGTACCGCAGGGTGTGGGCCGAGACGCCGGTGCGCACGGCGGCTTCCTCGATGGACAGGCCCGGGTCGGTGACGATCGCCATGGCCACGACCGTAGAAGTTCGAGCGCACTCTAAGTCAACCTGTTCTGAGAGCGAGTCTTAGGCCCGGTAGCGGCGGTGCGTTCGGGCGGCCACGCGGCCCGTGCGACCCTTGCGCCATGGCCCCCCTGACCGTCGGCGCGGCACCGTGACGCCCCCTGCGCTCCCGGACGGCGAGCCCGTGCCCGACGACGGCGCGCTGCCGGCCTGGGTGGCCGACGCGCGGCCCGCGGCCGGCGGCCTCGGGATCTACGTGCACGTCCCGTTCTGCCGGGTGCGATGCGGCTACTGCGACTTCAACACCTACACGTCCGCCGAGCTCGGCGGCGGCGCGAGCCAGGCGTCGTACGCGCAGACGGCGGTCGCGGAGATCGCGACGGCGGAGCGGGTGCTGGCCGACGTCGGCCGCGGCGGACCGGTCTCGACGGTCTTCTTCGGCGGCGGGACGCCCACGGTGCTCCCGGCCACCGACCTCGCCCGGATGCTCGGCGCCGTCGGCGACACCTGGGACCTGGCCCCGGGCGCGGAGGTGACGACCGAGGCCAACCCGGACTCGGTGACGCCGGCGTCGCTCGCGGCCCTCGCCGCGGCGGGCTTCACGCGCGTCTCCTTCGGCGTGCAGTCCGTGGTGCGGCACGTCCTGGACACCCTCGACCGCACGCACGACCCGGCCCGGGTGCCCGACGTCGTCGCCTGGGCCCGGGACGCGGGGCTGGCGGTGTCCCTCGACCTCATCTACGGGACGCCCGGGGAGTCGCTCGACGACTGGCGGCGTTCGCTGGACGCGGTCGCCGGCCTGGACGTGGGCCACGTGTCGGCGTACGCGCTCGTCGTCGAGGAGGGCACGCGCATGGGTGCGCAGGTGCGGCGCGGCGTGCTGCCCGCGCCGGACCCCGACGACGAGGCCGCGAAGTACGAGCTCGCCGACGAGGTGCTCGGCGGGGCGGGCCTGACCTGGTACGAGGTGAGCAACTGGGCCCGCACGGACGCCGACGCGTGCCGCCACAACCTGGGCTACTGGCGCGGGGTCGACTGGTGGGGCGTCGGGCCCGGCGCGCACTCGCACGTGGGGACGGGTGACCGCGCGGTGCGGTGGTGGAACGTCAAGCACCCGCGCGCGTACGCGGAGCGGCTCGCGGCCGGCCGGAGCCCGGCCGCTGCGCGCGAGGTCCTCGGGCCCGACGACGTCCGACT
>JAEZBT010000050.1 GCA_023426865.1 Actinomycetes bacterium | reverse complement strand
CGGCGAGGGAGCGGGCCGGGCCGCCCGCGGCGGGTCCGGTCAGGCGTCGCGCTCGGCGACGACCATCGCCGACGCGATCCCCGCGTCGTGCGAGATCGACAGGTGGAACCGCGCGACGCCGAGCTCGTCGGCGCGGGCCCGGACCGTACCGGTCACCTCGACGACGGGCTGCGCACCGACGACGCGGCGCACGGTGGCGTCCTGCCACCGCATCCCCGCCGGGGCGCCGAGCGCCTTGGCGATCGCCTCCTTCGCCGCGAACCGCGCCGCGAGCGAGGCCGGCGGGAGGTCGCGCTCGTCGGGTGTGAACAGCCGGTCCCGCAGCCCGGGCGCACGTTCGAGCGTCGCGACGAACCGCGCGACGTCGACGACGTCGATGCCGACGCCGACGATCACGGCCGCACCGCGCGCCGCGTCACACGACGGTGACGGACTTGGCGAGGTTGCGCGGCTGGTCGACGTCGAGGCCCTTGGCCGTCGCGAGCTCGCACGCGAAGATCTGCAGCGGGACGGTCGTCAGGAGGGGCGCGAGGAGCGTGGGCACCTGCGGGACGAAGAACACCTGGTCCGCGTACGGCAGGACGTCGGTGTCACCTTCCTCCGCGATGACGAGCGTGCGGGCCCCGCGAGCGCGGATCTGCTGGATGTTCGACACGATCTTCGAGTGCAGCGAGTCGCGCCCGCGCGGCGAGGGGACGATGACGAACACCGGCTGGTCCTGCTCGATGAGCGCGATGGGCCCGTGCTTGAGCTCGCCCGCCGCGAAGCCCTCGGCGTGGATGTACGCGAGCTCCTTGAGCTTGAGCGCACCCTCCATCGCCACCGGGTACCCCACGTGCCGCCCGAGGAACAGCACCGAGGAGGTGTCCGCCATCCAGCGGGCGATCTGCCGCACGCGCCCGGCGCCGGCGATGACCTTGGCGATCTTCTCCGGCATCGCGCGCAGGTCGTCGATCACCTCGGCGATCTCGTCGGGGAACTTGGTGCCGCGCAGCTGGGCCAGGTACAGGCCGAGCAGGTACGCGGCGGTGATCTGCGCGAGGAAGGCCTTGGTCGACGCGACCGCCACCTCGGGCCCGGCGTGCGTGTAGAGCACCGCGTCCGACTCGCGCGGGATGGTCGAGCCGTGCGTGTTGACGATGGCGAGGACCGTCGCGCCCTGCTCGCGCGCGTGCCGCACGGCCATGAGCGTGTCCATCGTCTCGCCCGACTGCGAGACCGCCACGACCAGCGTCTTCGCGTTGACGACCGGGTCGCGGTAGCGGAACTCGTGCGCGAGCTCGACCTCGACGGGGATCCGGCACCAGTGCTCGATGGCGTACTTGGCCACCTGCCCGGCGTAGGCGGCGGTGCCGCACGCGATGACGATGATCTTGTCGATCTGGCGCAGCACCTGCTCGTCGACGCGGATCTCGTCGAGCACGAGGCGCCCGCGGGGCGTCATGCGGCCGAGCAGCGTGTCGTGGACGGCCTGCGGCTGGTCGTGGATCTCCTTGTCCATGAAGGACGGGAAGCCGCCCTTCTCGGCCGCCGCGGCGTCCCAGTCGACCGTGTAGCGCTTCGGGGCCACGGGCACGCCGTCGAAGTCCACGACCGTGACCTCGGCCGGCGTGATCGTCACCACCTGGTCCTGACCCAGCTCGAGCGCCTCGCGCGTGTGCGCGATGAACGCCGCGACGTCGGACCCCATGAAGTTCTCGCCCTCGCCCAGCCCGACCACGAGCGGGGAGTCGTGCCGCGTGCCCACCACGGTGTCCGGGGCGTCCGCGTGCACCGCCAGCAGCGTGAACGTGCCGTGCAGGCGCGCGGCCACCTCGCGCATCGCCGAGGTGAGGTCGCCCGCGCGGTCGAACGCGGCCGCGAGCAGGTGCGCGACCACCTCCGTGTCGGTCTCGCTGACCATCGTGACGCCGGTCGCCTCGACCTCCGCGCGGAGCTCGACGAAGTTCTCGACGATCCCGTTGTGGATGACGGCGAGCTTCCCGTCGCTCGACACGTGCGGGTGCGCGTTGACGTCGTTGGGCGCGCCGTGCGTCGCCCAGCGGGTGTGCCCGATGGCGGCCGTCGCGGCCGGGAGCGGCCGCTCGGCCAGCGCGTCCGCGAGGTTGCCGAGCTTGCCGGCCTTCTTCGCGGTGGCCAGGCCGCCCGCACCCGGGACGACGAGGGCGACGCCCGCGGAGTCGTAGCCGCGGTACTCGAGGCGCTTGAGCCCGCCCATGACGACATCCAGAGGACGACCGCTGGGCTCACCAGCCCCCACGTATCCGACGATTCCGCACATGCGGCGAGTGTAGACGGGCGTCGCGACGCCCCCGCCTGGCCGGTTCCGGCAGACTGCTCCCGTGGCAGACATCCCCACGCCGTACGTCGACCTCGACCGTGAGGCGTGGAGCCGGCTCTCCGCCCAGACCCCCCTCCCCCTGACGGACTCCGACGTCGCGCGCCTGCGCGGGCTCGGGGACCCCATCGACCTGTCGGAGGTCGATGCGGTCTACCGGCCGCTGTCCCGGCTGCTCAACCTGTACGTGGCCGCTACCGGCTCGCTGCACTCGGCGTCGTCGGTGTTCCTCGGGGAGACCGGCGCCCGGACGCCGTACGTCATCGGGATCTCGGGGTCCGTCGCCGTCGGCAAGTCGACGACGGCCCGCGTGCTGCGCGAGCTCATGGCGCGCTGGCCGGACACCCCCCGCGTGCAGCTCATCACCACCGACGGGTTCCTCTACCCGAACGCCGAGCTCGAGCGCCGCGGCCTCATGGACCGCAAGGGCTTCCCCGAGTCCTACGACCGGCGCGCGCTGCTGCGCTTCCTCGGCGCGATCAAGGCCGGGCGGCCCGAGGTCCGCGCACCCGTGTACTCGCACCTGACCTACGACATCGTCCCCGGCGAGCACACCGTCGTGCGCCAGCCGGACGTGCTCATCGTCGAGGGCCTGAACGTGCTGCAGCCCGCGCGCGCCACCGCGGCCGGCGAGTCCAGTCTCGCGGTCAGCGACTTCTTCGACTTCTCGATCTACGTCGATGCGCGGGCGACGGACGTGCGGCAGTGGTACGTGGACCGGTTCCTGTCCCTGCGGCAGACGGCGTTCGCCCAGCCCGAGTCGTACTTCCATCGGTACGCGACGCTCGACGACGCGGCGGCCGTGCGGACCGCCGAGGGCATCTGGGACGCGATCAACGCACCCAACCTCGAGCAGAACATCCTCCCGACGCGCGGGCGCGCCACGCTGGTGCTGCGCAAGGGCCCGGACCACGCCGTCGAACGCGTCCGCCTGCGCAAGCTCTGAGCGGCGCCGTCAGACGACGTCGCGGACGCCCACCGGCTCGGGCTCGTCGGTCGCCGGCTCGGGCTCGGCAGCCGCGTCGCCCTCGCCCAGGGTCACGACGCCGACGGGTCGCCCCCGGCGCCGCCCCCACCAGGAGATCAACCAGTCGATGAGGACGCCGAGGAGCAGGCCGGCGGCGACGCCGATCGCCATCGCGAGCAGCGGGTGCTGGTCGCCGAAGAGCCTGCCTGCGCCGATGCCGAGCATCACCGAGTAGACCGACCAGCTGATCGCGGCGACCACCGCCAGCGCGGTGAACCGGCGCCGCGGGTAGCCGGTCGCGCCCGCCGTCATGTTCACGGCGACCCGGCCGACGGGCACGTACCGCGCGGAGATGATGAACGACGCGCCACGCTCGGCCAGCGCCCGCTCGGCCCAGGCCAGCGCCTTCTTCGCGCGCGGCCCCTGCATGAACCTCAGCCGGCGGATGGGGATCCGTTTGCCGATGGAGTACGCGATCTGGTCGCCCGTGAATGCACCCGCCGCGGCGACCGCGCCGAGGATCCAGAAGTCCGCGCTGCCGCTCGCGACGAAGAGGGCGGCGAGCGCGATGATCACCGACTCGCTCGGGATCGGCGGGAAGAACCCGTCGATCGTCGCGAACGCGTACAGGGCCACGAAGACCCACGGCGTGCCCGCGAGCGCGACGGCCCAGTCGCTCACGGCGGTGAGGAGGTCGGCCACGGGTGCGCTCCGGGGTGTGGGGGTCGTCGTGGTCTCAACGTAAGGCACGGTGCGCCGGTTCCGGCACCGGGGAGGACCCCGAGGCGGACCCTGGTCGACCCCCGTTCACCCTGAGTCGGCGCGGACGTCGTCCGCCAGGACTCAAGGCAGCTCGAAGCCCAGGGCCGCGGCCGCGCGCGCCGGCGCCGGGTCCCAGCCCCCGGGGGCGGGGAGCCGGGCGCTCGCGCGCGACCGCGGCTCGGCGACGTCGATGTACAGCCGCCCCCGCAGGTGGTCGGTCTCGTGCTGCACGATGCGCGCGGCCCACCCGGTGAGCACCTCGTCCACGGCGCGACCGTGCTCGTCGGTGCAGGTGAGCCGGACGGACCGCCAGCGCGGCGTGACGGCCTGCCAGCCCGCGACGCTGAGGCACCCCTCGTAGAACGCGACCCGCGCGTCCCCGGCCGGGGTGTACGCCGGGTTGACGAGCACGCGGAACGGGAGCGGGTGCCGCTCGCGCACGTGGGCGACGTCGTCGTCCGTGGCGCCCGGGTCCTCGGCGACGGCGATCGCGACGCCCAGGCCGATCTGGGGGGCGGCGAGCCCCACGCCCGGGGCCTCGCGCATCGTCGTGCGCATGCCCGCGAGCAGCGCCTCGAAGGTCCGGTCGCCGAGCTCGCCCTCGTACGGCGCGCAGGGCACCCGGAGGACCGGGTGGCCCGCCTGGACGATCGGCCAGGGCGCAGGTCGCGACAGCAGCTGCTCGACCTGCCAGACGAGGTCGTGGCCGTTCACAGCGCCAGTCGCTCCCGGACCACGTCGGCGAGGCCCTGGGCGACCGTGTGGGCGACGTCCTCGTCACGCGCCTCGACCATGACCCGGACCAGGGGCTCGGTGCCCGACGGCCGCAGGAGCACGCGCCCGGAGTCGCCGAGCTGCGCCTCCGCGTCCGCCACGGCCGCACGGAGACCCTCGTCCAGAGGAGCCCGGGTCCGGTCGACGCCGGACACGTTGATGAGCACCTGGGGCAGCCGCGGGATCCGCGACGCGAGCTGGGCGAGCGGCTCGCCCGACTCGGCCACGCGCGCCGCGAGCTGCAGCGCGGTGAGGATCCCGTCGCCCGTCGTCGCGTGGCGCGCGATCACCAGGTGACCCGACTGCTCACCACCGAGGTCGTAGCCGCCCGCGCGCATGGCCTCGAGCACGTACCTGTCGCCGACGGCCGTCTGCACGGTGGTGATGCCGGCCTCGGTCATCGCGAGCTGCAGGCCGAGGTTGCTCATCACGGTGATGACCAGGGTGTCGTGCGCCAGCTCGCCGCGCTCGCGCAGCGCCACGGCGAGGATGCCCATGATCTGGTCGCCGTCGACGAGCGCGCCCGTGTGGTCGACTGCGAGGCACCGGGCGGCGTCGCCGTCGAACGCGACCCCGAAGTCGGCGCCGGCGGCCACCACGGCGGCCTTCAGCGGCTCCATGTGGGTACTGCCGGCCTTCTCGTTGATGTTCTTGCCGTCGGGCGAGGCGTTGATGACGACGACGTCCGCGCCTGCCGCACGCAGCGCCGCGGGCCCGACGAAGCTCGCGGCGCCGTTGGCGCAGTCGACGGCGATCCGCAGGCCCGCGAGCCCGGGCGCTGCCACGGCGTCGGGCAGCGTCTGCACGAGGTGCGAGATGTACAGCTCCTCGGTGATGTCGGGCTCGGCGTTGATCCGGCCGACGCCGGCGCCGACCGGCCGCTCCCACGGCTCGCCCATGCGCTGCTCGATCGCGTCCTCGACGTCGTCGGGCAGCTTGAGCCCGCCGCGCGCGAAGAACTTGATGCCGTTGTCGGGCATCGGGTTGTGGGACGCCGAGAGCATGACGCCGAGGTCCACCCCCAGCGCGGCCGTCAGGTACGCGACGCCGGGCGTCGGCAGCACGCCCACGTCCACGACGTCGACGCCCGCGCTGGCCAGGCCCGCGATCACGGCCGCGGACAGGAACTCGCCCGACGCGCGGGGGTCCCGCCCGACGACGGCGCGCGGCCGGTGCCCCTCGAACGCGCCCGAGGCGCCCAGGACGTGCGCGGCGGCCACCGACACGTCGAGCGCCAGCTCCGCCGTCACCTCCCGGTTCGCGACGCCGCGTACCCCGTCCGTGCCGAACAACCGCCCCATCAGACCTCCTCGTCGTGCCCGACTGTTCCACACGCATCCGGTCCGCGTCCCGCCCCGGGCGGGCGCGAAACGCCCGGGAAGGCCGACGGCCCCGGCCGAGCCGGGTGGCTCGTCGGGGCCGCGACCTGGGTCCTACGTCAGCGCTTGGAGTACTGAGGCGCCTTGCGGGCCTTCTTGAGGCCGGCCTTCTTGCGCTCGACGACGCGGGCGTCGCGCGTGAGGAAACCGGCCTTCTTCAGCGCCGCCCGGTTGTGCTCGGCGTCGATCTCGTTCAGCGCCCGGGCGATGCCGAGACGCAGCGCGCCGGCCTGGCCGGTCACGCCGCCGCCGTGGATGCGGGCGATGACGTCGAAGCGACCCTCGACGTCGACCAGCTTCAGCGGGGAGTTGACGAGCTGCTGGTGGACCTTGTTGGGGAAGTAGTCCTCGAGGGCCCGACCGTTGATCCGCCACTGGCCGGTGCCGGGAACGAGGCGCACGCGCGCCACCGCCTCCTTGCGTCGGCCGAGCGCCTGACCGGGGGCGGTCAGCGACTGGCCGCGACCCCCCGGCGTCGGGGTCTCGGAGGTGTAGCTGGTGGGCGTCTCGCCCTCGAACTCGGTGTCGACCGTGGTCTCGGCCACTGCTGTGTCCTCGCGTCCTGTGGTGGTGGTCGCCTGCGCCCTTACTGGGCGACCTGGCTGATCTCGAAGGGCTGCGGCTTCTGCGCCGTGTGGGGGTGCTCCGGCCCGGCGTACACCTTGAGCTTGCGGAGCTGTGCGCGGCCGAGCGTGTTCTTCGGCAGCATGCCGCGGACGGCCTGCTCGATCACGCGCTCCGGGCGCTTGGCGAGGAGCTCGCCGATCGGGGTGGCCTTCAGGCCGCCCGGGTAGCCGGAGTGGCGGTACGCCAGCTTGGACGTGCGCTTGTTGCCGGTGAGGGCGACCTTCTCGGCGTTGATCACGATGACGAAGTCGCCGGAGTCGACGTGCGGCGCGAACGTCGCCTTGTGCTTGCCGCGCAGGAGGACTGCGGCCTGCGTCGCGAGCCGGCCGAGCACGACGTCGGTGGCGTCGATGACGTGCCAGGTCGCCTCGACGTCGCCTGCCTTCGGGGTGTACGTGCGCACGGTCGTAGCCTCTGTCTCGTGTAGCTGATGGGTCCCCGCCGTCCTCGCGGGAGGAGTGCGGGTACGTCGAGCGGTGATCCACGGCGCAGCACCATCGGAGATCCCGAGGCGCGCCGAAGCCGCACAACGACAGGCCAGACTACCTTTGCCGTGCGCGGGGGGTCAAAACGAGATCGGGGCCGTCGGGACCCTCAGGTCGTGCGGAGCGAGGCCCTCGCGGCACGCTCCACGCGGGCCGACAGGTCGGCCAGGCTGGGGGCGTCGATCCGCCAGTGCTGCCAGTACAGCGGGACGTCCAGGCCCTCGCCGTCGAGGGCGACCAGGGCACCCTCCCGGACCAGCGGGGACGCCGCATTCTCGGGAACCATCCCCCACCCGAGGCCCGCCTGGACCAGCTCGACGAAGGCCGACGACGACGGCACGTAGTGCACCCGGCCCCGCCCGACGCCGTCGCCCAGCACGCGCTGCACGAAGCGGTCCTGGAGGGCGTCCTTGCGGTTGAAGGTCAGGTTCGGCGCCGCCCGCAGGCCGGCCGCCAGCCCCGCGCGTCCGCCCGCGAACCAACGTTGGTGGAACGACGGCGCCGCCACCGCGATGTAGCGCATGGCGCCGAGCGGCCGGACACGGCAGCCCTGCACCGGGCGGGCGTCGGCCGTCACCGCGGCCATCACCGCGCCGTCGCGGAGCAGCTCGGCGGAGTGGTCCTGGTCCTCGCGGTGCAGGTCGACCAGGACGTGCTCGGGCAGGCCGACCAGCGCCGTCGGGAACCACGTGGACAGCGAGTCGGCGTTGACGGCGACCGGCAGCCGCAGCAGGTCGCCCGCCCCCGTCACCTCCCGCACCGCCTCGGCCCGCAGGGTCGCGATCTGACCGGCGAGGCGGACGAGCGCGCGCCCGGCGGTCGTCGGGCGGCACGGGCGGCTGCGCAGCACGAGCACCTGGCCGGCCTGGTGCTCGAGCGCCTTGATGCGCTGGCTCACCGCTGACGGCGTCACGTGCAACCGCCGTGCGGCCGCATCGAAGCTGCCCTCCTCGACGACGGCCGCGAGCGCGTCGAGCCGCGCCGGGTCGAGGTCCATGCCCGGCAGCCTAGTTCAGCGTTGCTGATGATCCTGTAGGAACCTGAACTGGTCTTCATCGGTGCGCGCCCCTAGCGTCGCCGACGTGACCGCAGCGATCCAGGGCTTCCTCACGTGCCTCGGCCTCATCGTGGCCATCGGCGCGCAGAACGCCTTCGTGCTGCGCCAGGGCGTGCGCCGCGAGCACGTGCCGACCGTCGTCGCGCTCTGTGCCGTCGCCGACGCCGTGCTCATCAGCGCGGGCGTGGCCGGGCTGGGGCCGCTGGTCGCCTCGAACGACACGGCACTGGCCGTCGTGCGCTGGGCCGGCGCCGCGTTCCTGGCGGTGATGGCCGGGGCCGCGGCCGTGCGCGC
>JAEZBT010000446.1 GCA_023426865.1 Actinomycetes bacterium | reverse complement strand
CCACAGGCTCGGCCACCCGCGCGCCACGGCGCACGCCTCGGCCGCCAGGAGCAGGCACGTCGCCACCCGCCGACGCCGGCAGCCCGGGTCGACGAACACCTCCAGAACCTGGCCCGTGGCCGGGTTCCCCCGGACCGTCGCGACCTGGTCGGACGCGGTCAGGCCCAGCCGCGCGACGTCGGCCGCCGTCAGGACCGTTCCCGGCGGGACCACCCCGAGCGAGCGCTCCGCAGCGAGCCGCACGACGTCGTCGTGCAGGAAGGCGAGCAGGTGCACATCCACCGGCCGCAGGTCACGCCGCACCTGCTCCTGCCAGACGACGGCGGGCGCGGCGTCACCGGCAGGCTCGCCCCGGACCTCGACCTCGAGCATCTGCCGGGTCGCCGGGCGCATGCGTGCGCGCACGATCCGCTCCCCCGGCGGCACGTAGCCCGGCGGGAGCGAGACGACGTCGACCACCGTGCCGTCCGGGTGCTCCGACGACGCGACGGCGTGCAGCGTCACCAGGTCGACGGTCGCCGTGCGCAGCCACCACAGGGGCACGCCCGGCGGGCCCGCGCTCATACGCCCTGGCGCGCCCGACCGAGGTCGTACCGGTGTGGGCGGCGGCGGGGGATCAGCTGGGGGCGGCGCACGGGCATGTCGATGACCTCGGGGGCGGTCAGGCCGCGCAGGACAGCGCGGGGGGTACCTCCATCGTTCCGGACCTGCGTGTCCCTTGATCGGGACCTGCGGGGGGCCGCGGGGCGAGATCCGCCGGCACCACGAACGTCCGGAGGGGCGCACGCCCTCGGCCGCTCAGCGGCTGAGGCGACGCTCCACGACGAGCTCGGCGATCTGAACCGCGTTGAGCGCCGCGCCCTTGCGCAGGTTGTCGCCGCTCACGAAGAGCACCAGGCCGCGCCCGTCGGGCACGGACTGGTCGACCCGCACGCGGCCGACGAAGCAGGCGTCCGCACCGGCGGCCTCGAGCGGCGTCGGGACGTCGCTGATCGTCACGCCCGGGGCGTCGGCGAGCAGCTCGAGCGCCTTCTCCGGTGAGATCGGCTCGGTGAACTCCGCGTTGATCACGAGCGAGTGGCCCGAGAACACCGGCACGCGAACGCACGTCCCCGAGACCAGCAGGTCCGGGATGCCGAGGATCTTGCGCGACTCGTTCCGGAGCTTCTGCTCCTCGTCCGTCTCGCCGCTGCCGTCGTCGACGATCGAGCCGGCCAACGGGACGACGTCGAACGCGATGGGCCGCACGTACTTCTTCGGCTCCGGGAAGGTGACGGCGGCGCCGTCGTGCGCGAGCCGCGTGAAGTCCTGGTCGACCGCGGCGCGCACCTGGCCGGCGAGCTCCTCCACACCGGCGAGCCCGCTGCCGGACACCGCCTGGTACGTCGAGACGACGAGCCGGCGCAGGCCCGCGACGTCGTGCAGAGGCTTGAGCACCGGCATCGCGGCCATGGTGGTGCAGTTCGGGTTCGCGATGATGCCGAGCGGGGTGTCGTCGACCTCGGCGCCGTTGACCTCGCTCACCACGAGCGGCACCTGCGGGTCGCGCCGCCACGCGGAGGAGTTGTCGATGACGATGGCGCCCGCGGCGGCGAACCGCGGCGCGTACTCCTTCGAGGTCCCGCCGCCCGCGGAGAACAGCGCGATGTCGATGCCGGACAGGTCCGCCGTCGCGACGTCCTCGACGACGACGTCCTCGCCGCGCCAGGGCAGCGTGCGCCCGGCCGAGCGCGCCGACGCGAAGCAGCGGATCCGCCCGACCGGGAACTCGCGCTCGTCGAGCATGCGGCGCATGACGCCGCCGACCTGCCCCGTCGCCCCGACGACGGCGACCACGTAGCCGTTGCTGTCAGCCATGACCTACCGTCCCGTCCCGCCGTACACGACGGCCTCCTGCTCGTCCGCGTCCAGGCCGAACGCCGTGTGCACCGCGCGCACCGCGTCGTCGAGCTGGTCGGCGCGGGTGATGACCGAGACCCGGATCTCCGATGTCGAGATCATCTCGATGTTGATGCCGGCGTCGCGCAGCGCGCCGAAGAGCTTCGCGGAGACGCCCGGGTGGCTCTTCATGCCGGCGCCGATGAGCGAGAGCTTGCCGATGGTGTCGTCGTACTGGAGCGAGTCGTAGCCGAGAGTGGGCTGCACGGCCGCCAGGGCCGCGGTCGCCTTGGCGCCGTCGCTCGCGGGCAGGGTGAAGGAGATGTCGGTGAGGCCGGTCTGGGCGGCCGACACGTTCTGGACGATCATGTCGATGTTCACGTCCGCACCGGCCACGACCTCGAAGATCGCGGCGGCCGTGCCGGGCACGTCCGGGACGCCGACGACGGTGACCTTCGCCTCGCTCCGGTCGTGCGCGACACCGGAGATGATCGGCTGTTCCATCTGTCCCTCTCCCTCGATCGGGGCGTCCGTGACCAGGGTTCCCTCGCGCCCGGAGAACGACGAGCGCACGTGGATGGGCACGCCGGTGCGGCGCGCGTACTCGACGCAGCGGAGCATGAGCACCTTGGCCCCGCTCGCCGCCATGTCGAGCATCTCCTCGTAGGTGATGCGGTCGAGCTTGCGCGCCGTGGGCACGATGCGCGGGTCGGCGGAGAACACGCCGTCGACGTCGGTGTAGATCTCGCAGACGTCCGCGCCGAGCGCCGCCGCGAGCGCGACGGCCGTCGTGTCCGAGCCGCCCCGGCCGAGCGTCGTCACGTCGTTCGTGTTCGGGTTCACGCCCTGGAAGCCCGCGACGATCGCGACGTGGCCGGTCTCGACCGCGTGCCGGATGCGGCTGGCCTTGACGTCGAGGATCCGCGCCTTGCCGTGCACCTCGTCGGTGATCACGCCGGCCTGCTGGCCCGTGAACGACTGCGCCTCGGCGCCCAGGTTCGCGATCGCCATCGCGAGCAGGCTCATCGAGATCCGCTCGCCCGCGGTGAGGAGGATGTCCATCTCGCGGGCCGGCGGCAGCGGCGTGATCTCGTTGGCGAGGTCGATCAGCTCGTCCGTGGTGTCACCCATCGCGGAGACCACGACGACGACGTCGTGCCCCGCGCGCTTGGTCTCGGTGATCCGCTTGGCGACGCGCTTGATGGCGGTGGCGTCCGAGACGGACGACCCCCCGTACTTCTGCACGATCAAGCCCACGGGACTCTCCGGGTGGTGACGGTGTGGACGACGGCGTTCGGCTCGCGCGGGCTGCCCGGGCAGGCGTCGTCCGTGTCCGGTGAAGGATAGTCCGCGCCCATCAGGCGGACCGCCGGATTTCGTCATGTGGTCGGGCGCCCACCCCGCCCACCCCGCCCGCCCCGCTCCGCCGTCGTCCCGCCCGTCCGAACCCGCCCGGCGCACCCCCCGGCCCCCGCCCACCCCGTGCCACCGCCGCCGCCCTGTCAGCGTGTTCGAGTTCGAACGACGTGCGGCGACTCGAACGACGGTCGTTCGAGTCGGTCGTTCGTGTTCGAGGCGGTGGGGCGCGTGACAGGAGTGACGTCGTCGCGACACAGTCGGGGTGGGAGAGGAGACGGCCATGGGACGCATGCGCACCGGCCCGACGACGACGCTCGTCGTCGCGCTCGCAGCCCTGCTCGCCCTGGGCGGGTGCCGGACCGGCCAGGACGACGACGCCGACGCAGGCGCGCAGCCCGACGACGACGCCGCAACGGCCTCCCCCGACGACCCGGTGTCCTCCGACGACCCGACCACCTCCGAGCCGTCGGACGAGCCGAGCGAGCCCGCGACGCCCGTCGCCGCCGACCTCACCGTCGTCGTCGACGTGACCGGCGAGGGCGCGACCACCACCTACACGCTCACGTGCGAGCCGGTCGGTGGCCACCACCCCGACGCGGCGGCCGCATGCGGCGCGATCGCGGCGGCCGGCGGCGTGACCGCGTTCGAGCCGACGCCGATGGGCGTCGCCTGCACCGAGCAGTGGGGCGGCCCGCAGACCGCCACGGTCACCGGGACGGTCGCCGGCGAGGCGGTGAACGCCGAGTTCGCCCGCACGAACGGCTGCGAGATCTCCCGATGGGACGCCCTCGATGCGCTCCTCGGCAGCGCGGGCGGCGGACTCTAGGCGTACGCGGCGGTCAGCTCCGCGAGCATCGCGAACCCCGCCCGATCCACCGAGCGGGCCGTCGCGGAGACGAGCGCCACCCCGCAGCCGGCGCGACGGTCCACGCCGAGCCAGCTCCGGAAGCCTCCGGTGCCGCCGTTGTGCCAGGTGACGTCCCTGCCGTCGGCCTGCGTCGTCAGCCAGGCCGCGCCGATGCGCGCCCCCCAGGCGAACGGCCACGCCGGGTCGAGGGCCGCGATCCCCGGGGCC
>JAEZBT010000428.1 GCA_023426865.1 Actinomycetes bacterium | reverse complement strand
GACGGAGGGCCTCGTGCTCTCCCGGTACCGGTACCGGGCGCTGAAGAGCTCCCCGGACGCCGCACGCCTCACCGCGATCCGGCTCCGGCTCGACGGCGCCGACCTCGAGCCGGCCCGTGCGGGCGCCGCCGCGGGCCTGGTGACCGCGCGGGCGACGACCGTCGCGCGGGACCTCACGAACACGCCCTCGGGACACCTGACCGCCCCGGACCTGGCCGACGCCGCGGTGGGCCTGGGCCGGGTGTTCGGCTTCGACGTCGACGTGTTCGGTCAGGAGGAGCTGATCTCGATGGGGTTCGGCGGCCTGCTGGGCGTGAACCGGGGCAGCGCGGAGGAGGCGCGCCTGGTCCGGCTCAGGTACGAGCCGGCGGGCGCGCGGCGCAGCCTGGCGCTGGTGGGCAAGGGCATCACCTACGACTCCGGTGGCATCAGCCTGAAGCCGTCCGACCCCATGCACCTGCTCATGAAGATGGACATGGGTGGGGCGGCCGCCATCCTCGGCTCCTTCACCGCGTTCGCCGCCAGAGGCGTGGGTTGCCGGGTCACGGGCTACCTCGCGTGCACGGACAACGTGCCGTCCGGGACGGCCTACGTGCTCGGGGACGTCCTGCACGCACGCGGCGGCACCACGATCGAGGTGCGGAACACCGACGCCGAGGGCCGGCTCGCCATGAGCGACGCCCTCGTGCTCGCGACGGAGGAGAGCCCGTCCGCCCTGGTCACGATCGCGACGCTCACGGGCGCGGCCCTGGCGGCGCTCGGGCCGGCGATGGCGGTCGCGATCGGCAACGAGCAGGCGCTCGTGGACCGGGTGCGCGCCGCGGCGGACGCCACCGACGAGCGCGTCTGGCAGTTGCCGCTGGAGCGCCGGTACCGCAACCAGCTCGACTCCGAGGTCGCGGACATCGCCAACCTGGGCGGCCCGTACGCCGGGGCGATCACCGCCGCCCTGTTCCTCGAGCACTTCGTCGGAGCCACGCCCTGGGCGCACCTGGACATCTGCGGACCCATGCAGTCCGAGGCCGACGAGGCGTGGCGACCGAAGGGGGCGACAGGGTTCGGCGCCCGGTTACTCGTCGAGCTCGCCACCGCGTTCGGCGCCGAGGAGGGCTGACGACCATGAACCCGGTGCTCGCGTTCGTCGTGGTCATGGCGGTGTGGACCGTGAGCGATCTCGTGTCCAAGAGGACGCGCTCGCTGCTGTCGTCGCTCTTCGTCGCCTCGCTGATCTTCCTCGTCGGCTTCCTCACCGACGTCTTCCCCGACGACCTCCTGTCGAGCTCGGCCCTGCTGGGGCTGGGGGGAGTCGTCGTCGGCTTCATCATCGTGCACCTCGGCACGCTGATCGGGCTCGACGACTTCCGTCGCCAGTGGCGCACGTTCCTCGTGGGCGTCTCGACCGTGATCGGCATCGGCCTCGCCCTGCTGGTCGCGGCGCTGATCTTCGGCGGACGGGCCCCCCGCGGCTACGAGGGCGTCGCGAGCGCGCTCGACTTCGTCGTGGCGGGCACCGGAGCACTGTCCGGCGGGACGATCTCCGTGCTGATCGTGCAGGAGGCCGCGCTGGGGTACGGCCTCACCACGGTGGCGATCTTCCCCGTCCTCATCGCCGCGCTGCAGGGCCTCATCGGCTTCCCGCTGACGTCGCTGATCCTGCGGCGCGAGGCGCAGCGGCTGAAGGCCGCCTACCGCGCGGGCGAGCTGCCGCCGGTGCCGGTGGCGTCCGACGGCGGCGACGCCGGCACGAGGCTGCCCGCGGCACTGCGCACCACGGCGGGGACTCTGCTGGTCATCGGCGTCGTCGTCCTGGTGTCGATCGGCCTGAACGACCTGACGGACGGCGTCCTCAACACGTTCGTGGTTGCCCTGCTCCTCGGGATCGCGCTCCGGGCGACCGGCGTGCTCAAGCCGTCGGCGCTCGCCGGGATCGACGCGCTCGGGCTGATGATGATCTCGATCCTCATCCTGGTCTTCGCGCCGCTGGCGGGCGTGTCGCCGTCGGACGTCGGTGCCCTCGCGCTCCCGCTCGTCCTGGCGTTCGTCTTCGGCCTGGTCGGCATCGCGCTCGTCGCCGGGGTGGTCGGCCGGCTCCTCGGGTACAGCCTGCCGATGTCGATCGCCATCGGGCTGACCTGCCTGTACGGCTTCCCGGGGACGCTCATCCTGAGCCAGGAGGCCGCGCGCGGCGCGGGGGAGGGCCCGGAGGAGACGGCGGCCATCGAGGGCGCCATCCTCCCGAAGATGATCGTCGCCGGGTTCTCGACGGTCACCATCACCTCGGTCGTGGTGACCTCGGTCATCGCCGCGCAGATCGGGGGGTAGCGCCCCGTCCGACGGCGCGCCGAGAACCGTCGCGAATCCCACACAGGCCTCACCACTGTCCGGTCTCAACTTTCGCCGCACGCGCCCGATGTGACACTCGAAAGGTCCCCACCGCCCAGAGTCAGGCCTCGATCCGCGTGACCGTTGTCGACGTGCAGGCCCCCACGGTCGCGCCCTCCACCACCATTGCCACCACCGCGCAGCCGGACGCGGTGCTCGGCGCTGCACGCGCCGGGCACCCCGCCGCCGCCGGCAACCGTGTGCCGGAGTGGGTGGCGACCGGCGTCGTCATCGCCACGCTGGTGGCCGTGAACGTCGTGCAGCACCTGGTGTGGCAGGCCTGGTGGCTGGGGCCGGTCGTGGCGGGCGCTCTCCTCGTGTTCGCGCGCTGGAACGGGCTGACCTGGCACGAGCTCGGTCTGCACCGCCAGCGGCACCGGTCCGGGCTGCGATGGGGGCTCGGCGTGACCGCGGTGGTGGCCGTCATCTACCTGATCGGCGTGCTGCTCCCGGTGAGCCGCACCGCCTTCCTCGACGCCCGGTACCACTTCGGGGTCGGCAGCGCGCTGTTCGCGGCGTTCGTGACCATCCCGGTGACCACGATCCTGCTCGAGGAGGTCGCCTTCCGCTCCGTGCTCTGGGGAGTGCTGGCGCGACACGCCACCACCTGGCGGGTGCTGCTCGCCTCGTCGGCGCTGTTCGGGCTGTGGCACATCCTCCCGTCGCGGCACATCGCCACCGCCAACGAGGGCATCGGCGACGTGCTCCAGCGCGTCGGCGTCGTCGGCGCCGGTGCTGCGGTGCTGGTCATCGCGGGCATCGTCCTGTTCACCGCTGTCGGTGGGGTGGTGGCCGGCGAGCTGCGACGCCGCACCGGCAGCGTCCTCGCCAGCGCAGGCATGCACTGGGCGACGAACGGTCTCGGCGTGCTGTTCGGGCTCCTCGCGTGGCAGCTATGAGCGCCTGCCGGGTCGGGGAGGGTGAGGCCGGACTGGGTCACCTCACGGTCGGCCTCCGGCGGCCGATGTACATACTGACCGTGTGCGTGCGGTAGCTCGCCGGTGAGCCGCTGCGCGCGGTCCGTCCGCGACCGACGCCGGCGAGCGTCCCGACCACCGGTGTGATGCCTTGTGACGAGCCTTCCCCGGAGTGCCCCCGCGGCCCAGGGTGTGGATGCGCGGGGTGTCATCGCCTTCCTCGACGGCCTCGAGGCGGGCGGCGTCGAGATGCACAGCCTCATGCTCGTGCGGCACGGGCACGTGGTCGCCGAGGGCTGGTGGGCGCCCTACACGCGTGACCGGCAGCAGCTCGTGTACGCGGTCGCCAAGACGTTCACCGCCACGGCCATCGCCCTCGCGATCGACGACGGCCTCCTCGACCTCGACTGGCCCGTGACATCCTTCTTCCCCGCGAGTCTGCCCCTGAGTCTCGACCCGAAGGTCGAGGAGCTCACCGTGCACGACCTGCTGTCCATGTCGACCGGGCACGACCGGGACACGCTCCCGGTGATGGAGTCCGAGCTGAACGGCGACCTGGCGAAGGCGTTCCTGTCGACCCGGCCGCAGAGCGCCGTCGGCTCCCGGCACGTCGACAACGACGGGTGCTCCGTGCTGCTGGGCCTCATCGTCGAGCAGGTCACGGGGGAGCCGCTGGCGGACTACCTGCGGACCCGCCTCCTCGACCCTCTGGGGATCGGGGAGCTCGTGTGGCGCGAGCACCCGTCCGGGGGCGTTCGGGGCTCGACGGGGGTGCACACGATCACCGAGGGCCTGGCGGCGCTCGGCGAGCTGTACCTGCGCGACGGTGTCTGGCAGGGGAGCCGGCTGCTCCCGGAGGGGTGGGTGGAGCTGGCCACCCAGTCGCACGTCGTCCCGGCCGGCGTCCCCGAGCTCCCGGACTCGGGTGTGGGGTACGGCTACCAGCTGTGGATGAGCCGGCACGGTTACCGTGCCGACGGTGCGGGGGGCCAGCTCGTGGTCGTGCTGCCGGAGCAGGACACCGTGGTGGCCACGACCGCCGCCGCACGGCACTCGCAGCACCTTCTCGACCACATCTGGGCCGACCTGCTGCCCGCGCTCGGCGACCGCATCGCCCGGCCGGACCCCGGCGCGCAGCGCAAGCTGGATGCGCGACTCGCGGCCCTGACCCTGCCGGTGGGCCCGGATCCGTCCCCGGAGCGTTCGGGCTGGCACACCAACGGGATGGTCATCGTCCAGCGCGTGCCCGACGCGAAGGGCTGGTGGTACCCGACGCTCTTCGACCTCGGTCTCCAGCCGATCGCGGATGGCTGGGCGCTCTCGTTCGTGGAGGGGGAGGATCCCCTGAGCATCGACTGCGGCGACGGTCGCTGGCTCACGTCGGTCCTCGAGCTACCCAACCGGACGAGGGTGCCGGTCGCGGCGACCGCGACCGCGGAGGGCCCGAACGCGTCCGTCGACGTCGTCTTCCTCGAGACGCCGCACGTGCTGCACGTCGACCTCAGCCGCATCGACCCCGAGGCGGAGGGACGGATGGCGACCCTCGCGACGGCGAAGATGCGCTGGAACATCCCGCCGCTCCACGCCGGCTCGCTCGCCGACCTGCGGGCGTGACGGAGGGCACGGCTCCGGGTGCGACCGCCACACGGCTCGGACGCCCGGAGTGGACCAGCTGGCGAGCTCGGGTTCCACACCACGCAGGAGGACGAGGGCGCCTTCAGCCTGGCGCCCGTCCACGCCGCGTGCGCGCCCGGGGATGGCGCGCCGCTGTGTGGCCGTGGGCTCCCGGGCACGTGTGCCCGCCGTTTGCACGACTGTGCCCGGGAGTGTTCGCGGTCCAGCGGATAGGATGACCGAGGAGCGCCGGGAAGCCTGGTCGGCACATGCTGTTGTCGACCCCTAAGGACCCACATGGCGAACGCACGCCCGTCCCTGCTGCCCAGGAGGTCTTGGGCGGAGACCAGGCGGATCTCGGAGATCCTCCGCAAAGAGACGGTGGGCGGCGCCCTTCTGCTGGTCGCCGCCGTCGCGGCGCTCGTGTGGGCCAACTCGCCGGCAGCCGACTCGTACACGGCGCTGCGGGACCTCACGGTGGGACCCGACGCCCTGCACCTCCACCTGTCGTTGGGGAAGTGGGCGGCCGACGGCCTGCTCGCGGTGTTCTTCTTCGTGGTCGGGCTGGAGCTGAAGCGCGAGTTCGTCGCGGGCGATCTGCGCGACCCCCGGCGCGCGGCACTGCCGATCCTCGCGGCGGTGGGGGGCATGGCCGTGCCGGCTCTCGTCTACGTCGTCGTCGCTGCCCGCGCGGGTGGCGACGCGCTCGACGGCTGGGCGATCCCGACCGCGACCGACATCGCCTTCGCGCTGGCGGTCCTCGCGGTCATCGGCACATCGCTACCGGCAGCCCTGCGCACGTTCCTCCTCACGCTCGCGGTCGTGGACGACCTGCTCGCCATCACGGTGATCGCCGTCTTCTACACGGACCGGGTGGAGATCGGGGCGTTGGCCGGCGCCCTCGCGTTGACGGCGCTCTTCGGGGCGCTCGTGCAGCGCCGGATCCGGTCGGTCTGGCTCCTGCTGCCCCTGGCCGTCGGCGCCTGGGGCTTCATGCACGCCTCGGGTGTCCACGCGACGGTCGCCGGCGTGCTGCTGGGGTTCACCGTGCCGGTGCTGGGGCGCCCGAAGGCGGGTGAGGAGGAGGCCGGCCCAGGGCTCGCGGAGCAGTTCGAGCACGCCATGCGACCGATCTCGGCCGGCGTGGCCGTCCCGGTGTTCGCCTTCTTCGCCGCCGGCGTCACCATGGGCGGGCTCGAGGGACTGGGCACCTCCCTGACCAACGCCGTCGCCCTGGGCATCATCGGGGGCCTCGTCGTCGGCAAGGCGGTGGGGATCCTCGGGACCACCTGGCTGGTCGCCCGGCTGACGCGCGCCCGGCTGGACCCGAGTCTGAGCTGGCTGGACGTGATCGCCGTCGCCCTTCTCGGGGGCATCGGGTTCACCGTCTCGCTCCTCATCGGCGAGCTCGCCTTCGACGACCCCGCACGCGCCGAGGTCGTGAAGGTCGGTGTACTCGCCGGGTCGCTCCTCGCAGCGCTCGTCGCCGGGACTCTGCTGCGCAGCCGGAACCGGGCGTACCGCCGGCTGGCCGTCGCAGAGTCCGTGGACTCCGACGTCGACGGCGTGCCCGACGCCTTCGAGGACGACCCTGCCGTCCCCGGACCGGTCGGCCGGTAGCGTCGCCGCGTGACCTCACCCGGCGCGGCCGCGCACCACCTCGACGGTGGGGACCTCGGCTGCGCTCGCCTGCTGGTGCTGCTGCGGGACCTGGTCGCCGACCTCGCCGACGGCGACGTCGTGCACCTGACGACCAGCGACCCCGTCGCCCCGATCGACCTGCCGGTGTGGTGCCGGATGACGGGCCACACCTACCTGGGGCCGGTGGTGCACGACGCCGGACCCACCTACGCCGTCCGGGTCACGGTGGACGCGGCGGCGACCGACACCCGGCACCCGTGGCGGCTCGCGCCCTGACGGGGCTGGTTGGATGAGGCGTCCCTGCCCCGTCCGGTCTGGAGCTCCCGTGAGTCGGTCGCCGCACCTGCGGCCGGGGCACGTCGCCCTGGTCGGGCTGGGCGGCGCCGTCGGGACGCTCGCGCGGTTCGGGCTGGCCCGCCTCCTGCCCCCCGACGGCGGCTGGCCCGTGGCGACGTCCATCGCGAACCTCGTCGGCGCGTTCCTGCTCGGGATCCTGCTCGAGGGTCTCCGACGGCGCGGCCCCGAGGACGAGCTGCGGCGTCGGCTGCGGCTCGCCCTGGGCACGGGCGTGCTCGGCGGCTTCACGACCTTCAGCGCGCTGGCGATCGAGATCGAGCGGCTCGCAGCCGGCGGGAGCGGGCTCGTCGGCGCCGTGTACGGACTGGTCAGCGTCGTCGCAGGTGTCGGTCTGGCCGGCGCCGGCGTGGCCCTGGCCGCGCGGCGCCACGACAGGCGTGGCGAGGGCGGTGGGAGCCGATGACCGACCTCAGCGTCGGACTGGTCCTGGCGGTCGGCCTCGCCGGCGGCCTGGGCGCTGCCGCGCGGTTCGTCGTCGACGGTCTGGTCCGGGAACGGTGGACGCACGTCCTGCCCGCGGCCACGCTCGTCGTCAACGTGACCGGTTCGCTCGTCATCGGGCTGCTCACGGGCGCGGCGCGGTGGCACGGGCTCGGGCCGACGTGGCTGGTCGTGACGGCCACCGGCTTCTGCGGCGGGTACACGACGTTCTCGACCGCCATGATCGAGACGGTCCGGCTGATCGAGGCGCGGGAGTGGCGCTGGGCCGTGGCGAACGCCCTTGGCGGGCTCCTTGCGTGCGTGTCCGCGGCGGCCGCCGGGATGGCGCTCATGTGGGCCACGGCCTGACGGCCGGCGGGGGAGCGCCTGGCCCGCGCCATCGGGGCTAGTGTCGAACCGGAGGTGGGGGCCGTGCCCGCTCACGACGTACCGCAGCCCGGCTTCGACCGCATGGTGCCGCTGCTCGGGCACCCGCTCGTCGTCGGCGTGAAGCCCGGGCAGGCCGACCTGGTGCCGCGCACCGCGATGGCGTGGGCGCGGGGAGCCGGGGTCTCGGCCCTGTACTTCGCTTACGTCGACCCGACCCGGTTCGTCCGCGTGGAGCACCCGGATGGCACGGTGAGCCACGACGCCGTCGACCCGGACGGCGCCGACGAGGCGTGGCGCGACCGGCAGCACGAGCTGGTCGCGTGGCTCGAGGAGATCCTCGCCGATGCCCGCGTGCCGTGGCACTTCCGGTACCTCGCCGGCCGGCCGGACCGGACGCTGACGCACCTGGCGCGGGCGGTGGATGCCGCGGGGTTCGTGGTCGGTGCCCGCGAACCGGGGGCGGGTGCGCGGATGCGGGGGGCTCCTCGAGGGCTCGGTCGCCGTGCACCTCAGCCGGCACCAGCACCGTCCCGTGCTGGTCGTCCCCGTGCGCGTCGTGGACTGGAGCGGATCCTCGGGAGCCTGAGGTCGCGTCGCGACCGGTCAGGAATCGAGAAGCATCCGGCGCCCGCGCCTTCGTAGCCTCGGTACAGGCCGGTGCAAACACGATGCACCCGACCGGACGCCGACCTACAGGAGGAACCATGCCCAGGACCACGACGACCCCGACGACCTCCGGCGCGGGGGGCGGCGCGAAGGGCGGAGCGGAGGCGTTCACCGCCGAGGAGAAGGCCGCGATGAACGAGCGCGCCCGCGAGGTGAAGGCGGCGCGCAACGGCGCGAACGGCGACCCGGAGCGGGAGCTGCTCGCGAAGATCGCCGAGCTGCCCGAGCCCGACCGGTCGCTGGCCACGCGGATCCACGAGTTCGTCGGCGAGCACGCGCCGTCGTTCGCACCCCGCACCTGGTACGGCATGCCGGCCTGGGGGCGCGACGGCAAGGCGACCGTCTTCTTCCAGCCGGCTGCGAAGTTCAAGGCGCGGTACTCCACGCTCGGCTTCAACGACGACGCCCCGATCGACGACGGGCCGATGTGGCCCACGGCCTACGCGCTGACGACCCTCGGCCCCGCCGAGGAGGCACGCATCGTCGAGCTCGTCCGCCGCGCGGCAGGCTGACGACCGGCGCCTCGTCGGCTGCCGGTGGTGGGGGGGGGGGGGGGGGGGGGGGGGGGGGGGGGGGGGGGGGGGGGGGGGGGGGGGGGGGGGGGGGGGGGGGGGGGGG
>JAEZBT010000317.1 GCA_023426865.1 Actinomycetes bacterium | reverse complement strand
GGCGACCTTGGCCCGCCGGGCCGCCAGCACGCGGGCGCGCGCCGGCCCGGGATCGGCCAGCTCGACGGGTGCCGGCGTCGTGCCGATCGTGTCCGCGAGCGCCGCGACCTGTACGTCGAGGCGCTCGACCGCGCCCGAGAGCTCCTCCAGCGCCGCCAGGAGCGCCTTGGCGGACCGGAACACGTGCCGGACCAGGAAGAACCCGCCCACCAGCGAGCCGCTGACGAGCACGAACCACACGCTGAACCACAGCACGGGCCCAGGGTAGCCGGGACCCGTCAGGCGTCGGCGACGCCGTAGGCGTCCAGCGCGGCGCGCGCCGCGGCCACAGCGTCCCGTCCGGCCTCGGCCGGCTCGACGGCGCGCACGTACGGTGCGACCCGCAGCAGCAGGTGCCGCAGCCACGCGCCGGAGGCCACCCGCAGGGCGACCCGCATCCCGCCGTCGGGCAGCTCCGTCACCTCGTCCACCGGCAGCTGCTCGACCACCCACTGCGCCCGCTGGTCGAGCACCAGGACCACGCGCTCGTGCTCGGCCGACGGCGTGAACGTCCCCCCGCGGGCGCGGGTCGGGCGCGTCGTGACCGCGTCGTCCAGCTCGGTGGCCTCGAGGATCCGGTCCAGCCGGAACAGCCGCTCGCCGCGCGCGCCGTGGCACCACGCCTGCAGGTAGGAGTGCTCGTCGCCGGTCAGCAGCTGCCAGGGCTCGACCACCCGGTCGGAGATCCGGTCCTCGGCGTCGACGTAGCGCAGCCGCAGCCGCCGCCGGTCGCGCAGGGCGCGCCGCGCCTCCGCGAGCACCTCGGGGCGCGCCTCGACGGCGAGCTGGACGTCCATCGTCGCCGCGGCGTCACCCGTGGCGGCCGTGAGCGCCTCGAGCGTGCTGGTGAGCACCTCCCGCTCGCTCGGCTCCAGGAGCTCGCCCACGGACTCGTTCAGGGCCCGAAGCGCGGCCACCAGGGCGACCGCCTCGCGCGCGCCGAGCCGCAGCGCGCGCGTCATGCCCCGGGACTGCGTGAGCCGCAGCACACCCGAGTCGAACGAGTCGGCGTCGAAGTCGATGAGGTCGTCCGGCCAGTAGCCGGGCGTGCCCGAGACCCACAGGGTGTCGACGTCCCGCAGCACCTGCTGCGGCGTCACCGCGAACTGCTCCGCGACCTGCTCGACCGGCACACCGGGGTGCCGGTCGAGGTACGCCACCAGCCCCAGCAGGCGGACGAGCCGCTCCGGCGTGCGCTCAGCCATCGAGGTCCCCCCGCTCCGCGCCGGCCAGCCGGTCGGCCATCGCCACCGCCTCCCGCAGCCGCCCGACGACGTCCTCGCGCAGGTCCGGCGGACCGAGCACCACGACCGCGTCGGCGTAGCCCAGCAGCTCCTCGGCGAGGTCGGCCGACCTCTCGAACGGCACCACGAGGAGGTCGTCCCCGGCCCGCGGCTCCCCCGGCGGCTCCTCCGCACCGGGAGCCACCGCCCGCGACCGGAGCGCACCGGCCCGGCCCGTCGCCACCGACAGCCACGCCAGTCGCGTCCGCCCCTGCTGGCTCGCCGCGAGCATCGCCATGGGGTCGACGTCGTCGGGCACGGTGAAGGCCCCCGGCTGGCCGACCGGCACCACGTCGTCCACGATCCGGCTCAGCCGGAACACGCGCGGGGCGTCGCGGCCCACGTCGAATCCCACGAGGTACCACCCGCCGCGGCTGGCGATGATCCGCCACGGCTGGACCGTCCGGCGCAGCACCTCACCGGTGCTGGCGGCCCGGTACGTGAACTCCACGGCCTGGCGCGCGTGCGCGGCGTCCAGGAGCGGCGCGAGAGCGGGTCCCGCCGCGTGCAGGCGGGGCGCGAGCCCGGCCACGGCGTCCGTGTCCGCGGACGTGTCCCCGACGACCCGCAGCTT
This sequence comes from Actinomycetes bacterium, assembly GCA_023426865.1. Classification (GTDB taxonomy): domain Bacteria; phylum Actinomycetota; class Actinomycetes; order Actinomycetales; family Cellulomonadaceae; genus Actinotalea. The sequence continues at coordinate 4,545 of JAEZBT010000317.1, read as the reverse complement.
CGTCAGTGCGCGGGCGGCGTCGCCGCGCAGCGACTGGTCCTGCCAGAAGTCCGCGGCGAGGCCGAGCACACCGAGCTGGGCCGCGCTCAGCTCCATCGGGGGCAGTGCGTACGCATCGAGGTCCACGCGGTACCCCGCGTCGTCGGCGTGCGCCGGGCCGTGCACCGTCGTCACGGGGACGCCGAGGTCGCGCAGTGTCTCCTTGTCGCGCTCGAACATCCGCTCGAAGGCGTCGGTGCTGCCCTCCCGGTCGTAGCCCGCGACCGAGGCGCGGATCTGCTCCTTCGTCATCCGGCCCGGGGTGTTGACCAGGGCGATCACGAGGTTGAGCAGCCGCTCGGCGGGAGGCAGGGAGTCGGCCATGACGTCACACGGTAGCGGGCGGGTAGCGTGCTGGCGTGATCACGTGGCGTGACGGTGAGGTGGTGTCGCTCGGCGCGCGCTGGGCGGGCGCGCAGGAGCTGACGGCGCAGACCGCCGACGGCGTCGTGCGGGCCCTGGCGTACCCGGCGGTCGTGGGCGACGTCGTCGTCGGCGACCGCGTCCTGCTGAACGTCACGGCGCTCGCGCGCGGCCTCGGCACGGGCGGATACGCGCTCGTCGTCGCCCGGCCCGACTCTCTCCCGCCGGATCCCCCGTCGGGCCCCGGGCACCTCGTCAAGGGCCGCTACACGCCCCAGCAGGCCATGGTCCTGGGCGTCGACGAGCAGGAGTCGGAGCACCACGCGCTGCTACGTGACGCGGACGACCTCGGGGGGATGCCGGTGGTGGTCGCCGACCTGCACTCCGCGCTGCCCGCCGTCGTCGCGGGCGCGCGGTGGTCCGCGGCCGCTGCGGGCCGTCCCCTCCCCCGGATCGCCTACGTGATGACCGACGGCGGTGCCCTGCCCGCCTGGTTCAGCCGCACCGTGGCGACGCTGCACGAGGCCGCATGGCTGACCTCCTGCGTCACGGTGGGGCAGGCGTTCGGCGGCGACCTCGAGGCTGTCACCGTGCACACCGGGCTGCTGGCCGCGCGGCTGGTCGTCGGGGCCGACCTGGTGGTCGTCGCCCAGGGACCGGGGAACCTCGGGACCGGCACCCGATGGGGCTTCTCGGGCGTCGCCGTGGGCGAGGCTCTCAACGCCGCGGCGGTCCTGCACGGGCGCGCCGTCGCCGCGCTGCGGGTCTCCGGGGCCGACGCGCGGGAGCGGCACCGTGGCGTGTCGCACCACTCGCTCACGGCGGTCGGGCGGGTCGCGCTCGCGCCGAGCGACGTCGTGGTGCCCGTCGGTCCGGCGGCCGGTGCGCGCGACGCCCTGCGCGACCTCGTGCGCGAGCAGGCGGCGGGACTGTGCAGACCGACCGGGCGGCACACGCTCGTCGAGGTCCCTGTCGAGGCTGGGCTCGAGGAGGCGCTCGCGGCCACGCCCGTCCGGCTCTCCACGATGGGCCGGGGCCTGGACGCCGACCCCGAGGCGTTCATCGCCGCGGCGGTCGCGGGCGTCCACGCCGAGCGCTCGCGCTGACCTCAGCCGGCCGGGCACCCACAGGAGACGACGCCCGCACCACGCGGCTCCATCCGCCGGATCGCGACCTGGCTCCGCGAGACGCGCACCGCGACGGGTCCCAGGGCCGCGAGCAACCCGTGGACGGCCCGCCACGTCCCGACGGCGACCGGCTCGTGGGAGATGTACTCCTCCGGTGACACCTGCCCGATGCCTCGGTCGGCGTCCTGGTCCACGTCCGGGTCCCTCCGCTCAGTCGTCGCGCGGGGTCGCGGAGTGCGCTGCGACGAGCGTCGCGAGCCGCCGCGCCTCCGCCCGCGCACGGTCGCCGTCGGCACGCTGCACGGCCATCACCGCCAGGGTGTCACCGTCGGCCAGGTCCAGCAGCACCCAGGGCCGGTCCGGCCCGAACCGGACGGACACGATCTCGGCCCAGGCGAGCCGACGCGTGCGCACGAGGTTGCGGACGACGAGGGCCTCGCCGTCCGGGTCCGCCCGGACGCCCGCCTCACGCAGCAGGAACCACGCGATCGCCACGCCCAGCGCCACGAAGCCGACCCGGTCCCCCAGCCCGAGCCGCGCCCCGGTCAGCGCGGGCAGGCCGACCGCGAGTCCGACCATCATCGCGAGCGAGAGGGCCGCCAGCGGCAGGCACACGAGCCTGGCCGCGCGCGGCCGGAACGGTTCGTGCAGCGGGTCTGCGGTGTCGCTCATGGGCACTCCCCGAGCGCGCCGACGCGCGGTCGGCCGAACGTCGCTCGTCTAGATGCGGCAGGCGTGGATCGAGGTGACCAGGATCGCGCGCGCGCCCAGCTCGTACAACGCGTCCATGACCCGGTTCGTCTCGTCACGGCGCACCATGGCCCGCACGGCTGCCCACTCGCTGTTGTGCAGCGGGGACACCGTCGGGGACTCCAGCCCGGGCGTGATCGCCACCGCCTGCTCGACGAGCGCCGTCGGCACGTCGTAGTCCATGAGCACGTACTGGCGGGCGACCAGCACCCCCTGCAGACGCCGCGCCAGGACCTCCAGCCCGGCCGGGACCTCCGCCTGGGCGCGGGGCCGGATGAGGACCGCCTCCGACTCCAGGATCGGCTCCCCGAACACCGTCAGGCCCGCGCCGCGCAGGGTGGTCCCCGTCGAGACCACGTCGGCGACGACGTCGGCCACCCCGAGCTGGACCGCCGACTCGACAGCACCGTCCAGACGGATCACCTCGGCCTCGATGCCCCGCTCGCGCAGGTAGGAGTCCACGAGGACGGCGTACGACGTCGCCACGCGTCGCCCGGCGACGTCGGCGAGGTCGCGCACCCTGTCCACCGGTGCGGCGAACCGGAAGGTCGAGCCGGCGAACCCGAGCTGCATGTGCTCGACCGCGTCGGCGCCGGAGTCCAGCAGCAGGTCACGGCCCGTGATGCCGGCGTCGACGGTCCCGGAGCCGACGTACACGGCGATGTCCCGCGGGCGCAGGAAGAAGAACTCGATGTCGTTCTCGGGGTCGACCAGCACCAGGGTGCGCGGGTCGTGCCGCTGCCGGTAGCCGGCCTCGCGGAGCATGTCGACGGCGGGCTCGGAGAGCGAGCCCTTGTTGGGGACGGCGATGCGGAGCATGTCCTGGGTCCTCGGGTGTCTACGGAGCTGTGGGGGGTGGGCCGGCGGCTGCGGCGCTGTGCCGCGCGCGGGTCACAGGTGGGCGTACACGTCCTCGAGCGTCAGGCCGCGCGCGACCATCAGCACCTGGAGGTGGTAGAGCAGCTGCGAGATCTCCTCGGCGGCCCGCTCGTCGCCCTCATGCTCGGCGGCCATCCAGACCTCGGCCGCCTCCTCGACGATCTTCTTGCCGATCGCATGGACGCCGGCGTCGAGCGCGGCGACGGTCCCGGACCCGGCCGGGCGCGTCCGCGCCTTCTCGCTGAGCTCGGCGAACAGGGCGTCGAAGGTCTTCACGGGCGACAAGCCTAGAGGTCGGTCCCCGTGCGCGGCGGGACCGTCCCTCCCTCGGGACGCGCGACGTCACGCAGCACGAGCGCCGTGGCCACCGCCGCCTGCGCCGCCTCGAGGCCTTTGTCCTCGGTCGAGCCGGGCAGGCCGGCCCGGTCGAGCGCCTGGGCCTCGTCGTCGCACGTGAGCAGGCCGAACCCGACCGGCACGCCGGTCCGCACGCAGACCTCGGTCAGTCCGGCGGTCGCCGCCTGGCAGACGTAGTCGAAGTGCGGCGTCCCGCCGCGGATCACGACGCCGAGCGCCACGACGGCGTCCACGGTCGGCGCGAGGCGGGCCGCTGCGACCGGCAGCTCGAACGAGCCGGGCACGCGCACCCACCGGACGTCCGTCACGCCCGCCGCCTCCAGCCCGCGGCGCGCGCCGTCGATCAACCCGTCCATGACGACGTCGTGCCAGCTCGCGGCGACGACCGCGACGCGCACGCCGGCCCCGTCGACGCTGAGGCTCGGTGCCCCGTGCCCGCTCATCGGATCTCCTCCAGGGTCTCGGGGCTCAGCAGGTGCCCCATCTGCTGCGCCTTGGTGCGCAGGTAGGACAGGTTCTCGGCGGTCTTCCCGACCTCGTGCGGCACCATCTCGACCACGGTGATCCCGTGGGCGGTCAGACCGGCGACCTTCGCGGGGTTGTTCGTCAGGAGCCGCACCCGGTCCAGGCCCAGGTCCGCGAGGATCGCCGCCGCCGCGCCGTATTCCCGCCGGTCCGCGGGCAGCCCGAGGTCGAGGTTCGCCTGGACCGTGTCCCGCCCGGCGTCCTGGAGCGCGTATGCCGAGATCTTGTGCAGCAGGCCGATGCCGCGACCCTCGTGACCCCGCAGGTACACCACGGCACCGCCCTCCACGGCAGCCCGCGCGAGGGCGGCGTCGAGCTGCGGCCCGCAGTCGCACCGGCGCGAGCCGAAGGCGTCCCCGGTGAGGCACTCGGAGTGCACGCGCACCGCCGGGACGTCGACCGGGGCCTTCGGCTCCGCGGCGACGAGCGCGGCGTGCCCGGACCCCGTGCGCAGGTCGCGGTAGCCGTGCACGACGAACCGCCCGTGGGCCGTGGGCAGCAGGGC
>JAEZBT010000116.1 GCA_023426865.1 Actinomycetes bacterium | reverse complement strand
CGGGGCGGGCGCTGCCCGTGGCGGATTGGAGTCGTTTCGGCGTCACGCGTCCCGGTGGCGTTCCGGTGATGGACACCCGACTGCCGTTGCAACTTACGCTGCCGGCCGGTGCCGACGGACCAGCGTTCCTGGTGACCGGGAACTTCAGGGCGATTCTGCGGTATAATCCGGCGGTGTCGTATGCGCTGGCAGTTGCGCACCTGGCGGACCGTTTGGCCGGCGCTGATCCGATCGCGCAGACATGGCCGACGTCATCCAAGGCGTTGGCAAAAATGGAACTTCTGGAGATGCAGGAGCGTCTTCAGAACCAAGGGCTTGACACCGGGGTGCCGGATGGGATCATCGGTAATCAGTCGCGTGCTGCGATCCGGGCTTTCCAGCGTACGCGTGGGCTGCCGGAGGACGGATACCCCAGCGTTCAGCTCCTCGAATTGTTGCGTCAGGATGCTGTCGAGAGAACCGAATGAGGGCCTCGTGCAGAATGGCGTTGTCGGTGGCAGAAAGCTGAAGCGCATCGCGGCGATGGCGCTCGCCGCCGCTTGCTTGCTCGCAGCTCCGGCTGGGCCTTTCGTCGATGCGGGCTTTGCGCAATCGCAGGAAGAATCCTGGGGCGGTAGCTACATCACGCCTTTTCCGGAGAACGACAGCTACCGTGTGCAGGTGTTCGGCGACTTCCTGGCCGATGGGCTGATGAGCGCGCTGTCCGAGGGACTGTCCACGGATGCGCGTGTTCAGATGCCGCGCCGGCAGCAGAATGCCCCGGGCCTGATCCGTTTCGAGCCGAATGATTTTACTGCCTTCGAAGAAGGGCTGGGGCGCGAGCCTCTCCACATCGCTGTTATCATGTTCGGTGTCGGCGACCGCATTCCCATGCGCGGACCGAACAATCGCCGCGTGGCGGTTGGCTCGGAGGAGTGGAAAACGGAATACGCCCGCCGCATTGACCGCCTTGTTCGCATCCTGAAGCAGCGCGGTGTCGCGATTTATTGGGTCAGCCTGCCGATCGTCAGGCGCAATGACATGTCGGAAGACGTGCAGATGCTGAACGAGGTGTTTCGCGAGCGCACCTTGCTCAACAACGTCAAGTTTATCGATGTGTACGAGACGTTTGCCGACGAACAGGGCAAGTACAATCAGTACGGCCCCGATCTGACTGGCAAGACGCGCCTGCTGCGTGAAGGCGACGGCGTGAGCTTCACCGCCGCGGGTAACCGCAAGCTGGCGCATTTCGTCGAGCGCGAGATCAAGCGCGATATCACGCAAGCCAGGGCCGACCGTACCATTCCGCTCGCTGGCGGCGAGACGGAGCAGCGGCGGATTTCACCCAAGCAGCAAGCGCAGCCACAAGCGGCTCCGCAGTCGGGTTGGGGCAGTTCGGTGACGTCAGCCGCAAAGAGCAAGGACGCCGGGCAGCGGTCCGGACCGTTCGCGGCGCAGGCGATCTCGCCGCTGTCGGCGACTGGCGATCTGAAGGCCGACACCAGCAAGGTCGCCATCAAAATTCCGGGCAAAGCAGGGCGTGAGGAGACGGTGAGCGTGGAGATCGTGCGGCCTGCGATTCCCGCGTCCGTGGTTGCCCTGGTCACGCGTCGCGCATCGCCTGATCGCCCCAATCAGCTTGGTGACAACGTACCGGACACGATCGGCGGCAGCACCATGGTGCTGAACTCGATCACACCAGGCCTCGCTTCGGGTTCTCAGGCACAACGTCAGCGGTTGGCACCGACGCAGTCGCCATTCTTCAAGGTGCTGGTGAAGGGCGAGAGGCTGTCTCCGCGGCCGGGCCGGGCAGACGATTTCCGCTGGCCGCGTCCAGACGCCGAGACCAAAGCCAGCGGCGACGCGCGGCCGGCGCAATCGCCGCCGGAACCCACTGTCATCGGCGAAGGCGCGCCGAAGGGCTGACGGCGGCGGGCGCGTTTTTCTATGTCATCCCGGCGCTTGTCGCCGGGATCCACCGATCCGCTTGGCGATTCCGGGAAATAGGATCGCGCCCATATAGCAATGGGACCGAATGATAACATCCCAGCCCAATCGGAAAAGCTATGGCAATTGCCGCGATCACCGCGGCAGGTCGGTGCGCCCCATCAGGGTCTTATCGATGGCGCTGGCCGCCTGACGGCCCTCGCGGATCGCCCACACAACCAGAGACTGGCCGCGCCGCATGTCGCCGGCGACGAACACCTTCTTCTGGCCCTTGATGCGATAGTCGCGCTCGTCGGCATCGAGACCCTTGAAACGGCCACGCGGGACGATGTCGAGGCCAAGCTCCTGCACGAGACCGCTCTCGACCGGTCCGGAAAAGCCCATCGCCAGCAGCACGAGATCGGCCGGCAGCGTGCCCTCGCTGCCCTTGACCGGCTGCATTTTGGCATCGACGCGGGTGTAGTGCAGCTTTTCGATCTTGCCGTTGGTGCCCGAGAAGCCCGTGGTCGAGATCGAGTATTCGGTAACGGCGCCTTCCTGCTGGCTGGATGAGATGCGCAGCTTCAGCGGCCAATGCGGCCAGGACAGCGCCTTGTTTTCCTTCTCCGGCGGCATCGGCATGATTTCAAGCTGCGTCACGGACTTGGCGCCCTGGCGCAGCGACGTGCCGATACAGTCGGAGCCGGTGTCACCGCCGCCAATGACAATGACGTGCTTGTCCTTGGCGCTGATCTCCTTGGTTTTGCCGAGCGCTTCGCCGGAAACGCGGCGGTTTTGCTGAGGCAGGAACTGCATCGCGAAATGAATGCCGTCGAGATCGCGGCCCGGCGCCTTGGAGAAGAAATCGAACGGCAGCTCTGAACCACCGGCCAGCAGCACCGCGTCGTGATCGGCTTCCAGCTTGCGCATGGTGACGTCTGCGCCGACGTGGACGTTGCAATGGAACACAACGCCCTCGGCTTCCATCTGCTTCACGCGGCGTTCGATGACTGACTTTTCCAGCTTGAAGTCGGGAATGCCGTAACGCAGCAGGCCGCCCGGAAAGGCGTTCTTTTCGTAGACATGCACGTCATGACCCGCGCGGGCGAGCTGCTGGGCAGCAGCCATGCCTGCGGGACCTGATCCGATGATAGCCACCTTCTTGCCGGTCTTGCGCTCCGCGATTTGCGGCGTGATCCAGCCTTCCTCGAAACCGCGGTCGGCAATGGCGCATTCGATCGTCTTGATGGCAACGGGCTTGTCGTCGATGTTGAGCGTGCAGGAAGCCTCGCACGGCGCTGGGCAGATGCGGCCGGTGACTTCCGGGAAATTGTTGGTCGAGTGCAGGTTGAGCGAGGCGGTCTTCCAGTCGCCGGTGTAGACGAGGTCGTTCCAGTCCGGGATCTGGTTGTTCACCGGGCAGCCGTTGTGACAGTACGGGATGCCGCAATCCATGCAGCGCGCGGCCTGGGTGCGGGTGTCGCCTTCGGTCAGCGGCACAACGAATTCGCGCCAGTGCTTCAAGCGCTCCTCGACCGGCCGATACTTGCGCTCGACGCGCTCGAATTCCATGAACCCGGTGATCTTGCCCATTGCCGTTCTCTTCCGCCCGTCCTCGGTGCCGATTGGATCGGCCCGGCTGTCGCTTGGCTTCCGGTTTTGACCCGGAAGCCTGATTTCCCTGTGCTTGTCCTGGCTCAGCCTGCTGCTGGTTTGCGTGGTTCCGGCAGACCGATCTCGAGCACTTCGAGGCCTGTCGTATCGTTGGCCTGATGCTCGGCCATCTGCTTCAGTGCCTTGCGGTATTCGACCGGCATGACCTTCTTGAACTTCGGCAGCCAGTTCGACCAATCGTCCAGAATCATCCGGGCTTTGGCCGAATTGGTGTAGCGCGCGTGGCGTTCGATCAGCTCGTGCAGGCGCTCGGCGTCCTTCTTGTCCATGTCGGACATGATGTCGACGAGGCCGTGGCTCTGCAGGTCGCCAGCCTGGTTGGCGAGCTTGCGCATCACTTCTTCCTCGGCCTCGACCGGCTCCAGATCGACCATTGCCATGTTGCAAAGGTTGTCGAAGTTGCCAGCTTCGTCGAGCACGTAAGCGACGCCGCCCGACATGCCCGCCGCGAAGTTGCGGCCTGTCGGCCCGAGGACCACCACCACGCCGCCGGTCATGTATTCGCAGCCATGGTCGCCGGTGCCTTCGACGACCGCGACCGCGCCGGAGTTGCGTACGGCGAACCGCTCACCCGCGATGCCGCGGAAATAACACTCGCCGCTGATGGCGCCGTACAGAACCGTATTGCCGACAATGATCGACTCTTCCGGCACGATGCCCGACTTCGGATCAGGCCGCACGATCAGCTTACCGCCGGATAGGCCCTTGCCGACGTAGTCGTTGCCTTCGCCGACCAGGTCCAGCGTGATGCCGTGTGCCGTCCAGGCGCCGAAGCTCTGGCCGGAGACGCCGTTGAATGACAGCCAGATAGTGTCGTCGGCGAGGCCGGCATGGCCGTAGCGCATGGCCAGCTCGCCGGACAACATGGCGCCGGTGCTGCGGTCGCGGTTGGAGATCTTCAACTCGTGGCGAACCGGCTTGCGGCTTTCCAGTGCCGGTGCAGCAAGCTCGATCAGCTTGTTGTCGAGCACCTTGTCGAGGCCGTGATCCTGCCGCTCGCTGTTGTAGACGTCGCCGTCCACTTCCAGCCGGTGGAACAGGCGCGAGAAGTCGAGGCCGCGCGCTTTCCAGTGGCGGATCGCGCGGTCCTTATCGAGCAGGTCGGACTGGCCGACCAGTTCGTTGAAAGTGCGGAAGCCGAGCGCAGCCATGTACTCGCGCACTTCCTCGGCAACGAAGAAGAAGTAGTTGATGACGTGTTCGGGCTTGCCTTGGAACTTGGCGCGCAGGGCGGGATCCTGTGTCGCAACACCGACCGGGCAGGTGTTGAGATGGCACTTGCGCATCATGATGCAGCCGGCCGCAATCAGCGGCGCGGTCGCGAAGCCGAACTCGTCAGCGCCGAGCAATGCGCCGATGAGCACGTCGCGGCCGGTGCGAACGCCGCCATCGACCTGCACCGCGATACGGGTGCGCAGCTTGTTGGCGACGAGCGTCTGGTGCGTTTCGGCGAGGCCGATTTCCCACGGCGAGCCGGCATGCTTGAGCGAGGTCAGCGGCGATGCGCCGGTGCCGCCCTCGAAGCCCGAGATGGTGACGTGATCCGCGCGCGCTTTGGCGACGCCCGTCGCCACCGTGCCGACGCCGATTTCCGACACCAGCTTCACCGACACGTCGGCCTTCGGGTTGACGTTCTTCAGATCGAAGATGAGCTGCGCCAGGTCCTCGATCGAATAGATGTCGTGGTGCGGCGGCGGCGAGATCAGCCCGACGCCCGGCGTCGAGTGCCGCGTCCGCGCGATCCACGGGTAGACCTTCGTGCCCGGGAGCTGGCCGCCCTCCCCCGGCTTGGCGCCCTGCGCCATCTTGATCTGCAGGTCCGTGGCGTTGACCAGGTACTCGCTCGTCACGCCGAAGCGGCCGGACGCGACCTGCTTGATCGCGCTGCGCCGCTCGGGGTCGCGCAGGCGCTCCGGGTCCTCGCCGCCCTCGCCCGTGTTCGATCGGGCACCGAGCCGGTTCATCGCGATGGCGAGGGTCTGGTGCGCCTCGGCGGAGATGGAGCCGTACGACATCGCGCCGGTGCTGAACCGCTTGACGATCTCCGAGACCGACTCGACCTCGTCGAGCGGCACCGGCTGGCGCACGCCCTCGGCGAAGGTCAGCAGGCCGCGCAGCGTCATCAGGCGCGATGCCTGGTCGTCGATCCGCCGCGTGTACTGGCGGAAGACGTCGAGCTGGCGTGTCCGGGTCGAGTGCTGGAGGCGGAACACCGTCTCCGGGTCGAAGAGGTGCTCCTCGCCGTCTCGACGCCACTTGTACTCGCCGCCGACGTTGAGGCGCCGGTGCGCCTGCGGGTTGCCGCTCGCCGGGTAGGCGTCGGCGTGCCGGGAGGCCGACTCCGCCGCGACGACGTCGAGTCCGACGCCACCGAGTCGGCTCGTCGTCCCGGTGAAGTACTCGTCGACGACGCTCTGCGCGAGGCCGACCGCCTCGAACGTCTGGGCGCCGCGGTAGGAGGCCACCGTGGAGATGCCCATCTTGCTCATGACCTTGAGCACGCCCTTGCCCAGGGCCTTGATGAGGTTCACGACCGCCTTCTCGGGCGAGACGTCGCCGAGCGAGCCGTCGCGGGCGAGACCCTCGACCGTCTCCATCGCGAGGTACGGGTTCACCGCCGCCGCGCCGTACCCGATGAGCAGCGCGACGTGGTGCACCTCGCGGACGTCGCCCGCCTCGACGACCAGGCTGACGCGCGTGCGCGTGTTGCGGCGCACCAGGTGCTGGTGCACGCCCGACAGCAGGAGCAGGGACGGGATCGGCGCGAGGTCGCCGTCGGAGTCCCGGTCGGACAGGACGATGAAGTTCACGCCGGCGTCGATGAGGCGGTCGACGTGGACGAAGATCTCCTTCATCCGCCGGGCCAGTGCCTCCTCGCCGCCCTCGACGCGGTACAGACCGCGGACCGTCTCGCAGCGGAACACTCCCGCGAGGTCGGGGTCGCGGTGGATCCGCATGATCTTGGCGAGCTGGTCGTTGTCCAGGACCGGGAACGGCACGACGAGCTTGCGCGCGTGTGTCGGGTCGTCCGCGAGCAGGTTCGGCTCGGGGCCGATGGCGCCCGCGATGGAGGTGACGAGCTCCTCGCGGATGGCGTCCAGCGGCGGGTTCGTGACCTGCGCGAACATCTGCGTGAAGTAGTCGAAGAGCAGACGCGGGCGGGCGGAGAGCACCGCGACGGGCGTGTCGGTGCCCATGGCGCCCAGCGGTTCGGCGCCGGTCCTCGCCATCGGGGTGAGGAGCATCGTCAGCTCCTCCTCCGTGTAGCCGAACGCCCGCTGGCGCCGACGCACGGACGCCGGCGTGTGCTGGACGTGCTCGCGCTCCGGGAGCTGGTCCAGGGAGACCGTGTGCTCGGCGACCCACTGGGCGTACGGCCGCTGCGCGGCGAGCTGCGCCTTGATCTCGTGGTCCTCGATGATCCGGCCGCTGCCCGTGTCCACCAGGAACATGCGGCCCGGCTCCAGACGGCCCTTGCGGACCACGCGGTCGGGCGCGATCGGCAGGACGCCGGTCTCGCTCGCGAGCACGACGAGGCCGTCGTCGGTCACCCAGTACCGGCCCGGGCGCAGGCCGTTGCGGTCGAGCACCGCGCCGATGAGCGTGCCGTCGGTGAAGGCCAGGGCGGCGGGCCCGTCCCACGGCTCGATGAGCGTCGAGTGGTACTGGTAGAACGCCCGCACGTCCGGGTCGAGGGAGGCGTTGTTCTCCCACGCTTCCGGGATCATCATCAGCACCGCGTGCGGCAGGCTGCGGCCCGCGAGGTGCAGCAGCTCGAGGACCTCGTCGAAGCTCCCGGAGTCGCTCACCGCGGGCGTGCAGACCGGCATGAGCGGGGTGAGCTCGCCGAGCAGCTCGCTGGACAACGTGCTCTGGCGGGCCGCCATCCAGTTCCGGTTGCCGCGGACGGTGTTGATCTCGCCGTTGTGCGCCACGAGCCGGAACGGCTGCGCGAGAGGCCACGACGGGAACGTGTTCGTCGAGAACCGCGAGTGCACCAGCGCGAGCTCGGTCGCGTAGCGCGCGTCGGACAGGTCCGGGAAGAACGGCTCGAGCTGCGACGTCGTCAGCATGCCCTTGTAGGTGAGCGTGCGCGCGGAGAGCGACGCGAGGTACACGCCGACCTCGTGCTCGATCCGCTTGCGGACGCGGAACGTGCGGCGATCGAGGTCGATGCCCGCGAGCGTGTGCGAGGGGTCCGCGACGACGAGCTGGCGGAACACCGGCATGGTCGAGCGCGCGGTCCGGCCGACGATGTCGGCGGCCACGGGCACGTCGCGCCACGCCAGGACGTCCAGGCCCTCGTCCCGCACGATCTTCTCCACACCGACGACCGCGTCGTGCAGCGCGTCGGGCTCGGTCGGGAGGAAGACCAGGCCGACCGCGTACTTGCCGGGCGCCGGGAGGTCGGCGTCGATCACGTCGCGCAGGAACGCGTCGGGGATCTGGGTGAGGATGCCGGCCCCGTCGCCGGTGTCCGTCTCCGCGCCGACCGCGCCACGGTGGTCGAGGTTCGCCAGCGCCGTCAGCGCCGCGTCCACGATGTCGCGGCCGGGGGTGCCGCGCAGGGTCGCCACGAAGGCAACGCCGCAGGCGTCGTGCTCCGCCGTGGGGTCGTAGAGACCCGTGACGGGGGGATGCTGCGGCGAGGTCATGGACACCGTCCTCACTGCCCCGGGTCGGTAGACCCGGGTGGGCGCTTGGTGGGGAGTGTGGGGACGCCGTCGGCCCGTGGGGGGCGACGATACCGGGCCCGAGGGGCCCCCTCCCACCCTCGGCGCCGGAGAGTCACGCCGGGGTGTCGTCCGCGTCCTCGAGGTCCTGGTCGTGAACCTGCGTGTCGTCGGTCGGGTGGAGCTGAGGGCCGGGTTCTCGGCCGGGGTGTCGTCGTCCTACCAGCACGAAGGCTACCAGTGCGCCCAGGCCGACCCCGATGGAGGTCCAGACGTTGAGCCGCAGCCCCAGGACCGTCTCCGACGGGTCGATGCGCAGGAGCTCGATCCAGAGCCGGCCGGCCGTGTACACGACCACGTAGGCCCAGAAGACGCGCCCGTGCCCGAGGCGCCAGCGCCGGTCGAGCCAGACGATGAGGGCGGCCCCGGCGAGGTTCCACAGGAGCTCGTACAGGAACGTCGGGTGGTAGAGCGTGCCGACGGCATCGCCGACCGGCTGGAACTCCGGCGCGATCTCCAGACCCCACGGCAGCGTCGTCGGCCCGCCGAACAGCTCCTGGTTGAACCAGTTGCCCAGCCGGCCGATCGCCTGCGCGACGAGGATTCCCGGCGCGGCGGCGTCGGCGAAGACGGTCAGCCGCACGCCCGCGCGCCGGGCGCCGATCCACGCGCCGACCGCGCCGAACGCGATGGCGCCCCAGATGCCGAGCCCGCCCTCCCAGACGTACAGCGCGCTCACCGGGTCGCCACCCGGTCCCCAGTACTGGTCGGGGCTGCTCACGACGTGGTAGATCCGCCCGCCCACGATGCCGAAGGGCACCGCCCAGAACGAGATGTCGAGGACCGTGTCGGCGTCGCCGCCGCGTGCGACCCAGCGCCGGGTGGCGATCCACACGGCCACGACGATGCCCGCCATGATCGCCAGCGCGTACGCGCGCAGCGGCAGGGGCCCGACGTACCAGACGCTCTGCGACGGGCTCGGGATGGAGGCGGCGATCGACGGCAGCACGCCGACGAGGCTAGCCGTCACCCCGCCCGCCCCCGCACCCCGGCCGCGAGACCGGCGACGACGCGCTCGAGCGCGTCGATCCCCTCGCGCGGCGAGGCCGCCTCCAGCAGCGGACGGACGAAGGCGCTCCCGACGATGACGCCGTCGGCGTACTCCGCGACCTCGGCCGCCTGCGCCGGGGTGCTCACGCCCAGGCCGACGCACACCCGCTCGGCGCCCGCCAGGCGGGTGCCGGCCACGAGGCGGCGCGCCTGCGATCCCACGCTGGCGCGGGTGCCCGTCACGCCCATCGTGGACGCGGCGTAGACGAAGCCCCGGCTGGCCCGGGCCGTCAGCGCCAGGCGCTCGACGGTCGAGCTCGGGGCCACGAGGAAGACGCGGTCCAGGCCGTGCGCGTCCGAGGCGGCGAGCCAGTCGCCCGCCTCGTCCGGGATCAGGTCGGGTGTGATGAGGCCGGCGCCGCCCGCCGCGGCCAGGTCGCGCGCGAAGGCGTCGACGCCGTAACGCACCACGGGGTTCCAGTAGGTCATCACGAGGATCGGCACGCCCGCGTCCGCGACGGCCTCGACCGTGCGCAGCGTGTCGGCCACGCGGACGCCGCCGGCGAGGGCACGCTCGACGGCCGCCTGGATCACGGTGCCGTCCATGACCGGGTCGGAGTAGGGCACGCCCAGCTCGACGACGTCGACGCCCGCGTCGATCATCGCCCGCACCGTCGCCACCGACGTGGCGCCGTCCGGGAAGCCGACGGGCAGGTAGCCCACGAGGGCGGCGCGGCCCTCGGCCCGCACGGCCGCGAGCCGCTCCGCCGTCGGGCTGATGGTCGACGTCGTCACGCGCGCTCCTCCCGGAGAGCCTGCTCGTCGAGCAGCCCGAACCACCGGCCGGCCGTCTCGACGTCCTTGTCGCCACGACCGGACAGGTTCACCAGGATGGTGTCGCGGCGCCCCTGCTCGGCAGCCTCCCGGCCGAGCTGCATCGCGCCGGCCAGCGCGTGCGCCGACTCGATCGCGGGGATGATCCCCTCCGTCCGGCTGAGCAGGAGGAAGGCCTCCATCGCAGCGGCGTCGGTGATCGGGCGGTACTCAGCCCGGCCCACGGACGACAGCCACGCGTGCTCGGGACCGACACCCGGGTAGTCCAGGCCCGCCGAGATGGAATGGCTCTCGATCGTCTGGCCGTCCTCGTCCTGGAGCAGGAAGGAGCGCGCACCGTGCAGCACCCCCGGCGCCCCGCCCGTGATCGTCGCGGCGTGCCGACCGGTCGCCACGCCCTCACCGCCCGCCTCTAGGCCGACGAGCCGCACCGGGTCGTCGAGGAACGCGTGGAAGATGCCGATCGCGTTGGACCCGCCGCCCACGCACGCGGCCACGACGTCGGGCAGGGCGCCCGTCAGCTCCAGGACCTGCGCGCGTGCCTCCTCGCCGATGATGCGCTGGAAGTCGCGGACCATCGCCGGGAACGGGTGCGGCCCGCCGCCGGTCCCGAAGACGTAGTTGGTCGTCTCGACGTTGGTCACCCAGTCGCGCAGGGCCTCGTTGATCGCGTCCTTGAGCGTCCGCGAGCCGGTCCGGACCGGGACGACCTCCGCGCCGAGCAGGCGCATCCGGGCGACGTTGAGCGCCTGCCGCCGTGTGTCCTCCTCGCCCATGTAGATGACGCAGTCGAGGTCGAACAGGGCGGCCGCGGTGGCCGTGGCGACCCCGTGCTGGCCGGCACCGGTCTCGGCGATGACGCGCGTCTTGCCGATCCGCTTGGTCAGCAGGGCCTGGCCGAGGACGTTGTTGATCTTGTGGGACCCCGTGTGGTTCAGGTCCTCGCGCTTGAGGATCACACGCGCGTCGCCGCAGTGCCTGGCGAACCGGGGCACCTCGGTGATGAGACTCGGCCGGCCCGTGTACGTCCGGTGCAGCCGCGCGAGCTCACCGGTGAACTCCGGGTCGCGACGCGCCTTCTCGTACGCCGCCTCGAGCTCGTCGAGCGCGGCGATGAGCGCCTCGGGGACGAACCTGCCGCCGAACGACCCGAAGTACGGGCCGCTGCCCGCGGCGGCCTCGAAGCCGCCGGCCGGGCCGTCGGACGTCGACGTCACTGGCGCACCGCCCGCAGCGACGGGTGCGCGCCGGCCGCCACGAGGTCGGCGACGGCGGAGCGTGGGTTCCCGCCGGTCACGAGGCTCTCCCCCACGAGCACCGCGTCCGCGCCCGAGCGCGCGAAGTCCATGACGTCGTGCGGCCCGCGGACACCGGACTCGGCGATCCGGGAGATCCCGTTCGGGATGAGGGGCGCCAGCCGCGCGAAGGTCGTCCGGTCGACCTCGAGCGTCTTGAGGTTGCGGTTGTTGACGCCGATGCACCGGGCGCCCGCGTCGATCGCCCGCGCGACCTCCTCGGCGTCGTGCGTCTCGACGAGCGCCGTCATGCCGAGGGAGTGCACCCGCTCGACCAGCGAGGTCAGGACCGTCTGCTCGAGCGCAGCGACGATGAGCAGCACCAGGTCGGCGCCGTGCGCGCGTGCCTCCCAGACCTGGTACGGCGTGACGACGAAGTCCTTGCGCAGGACGGGCAGGTCCACCGTCGTGCGGACCGCGTCGAGGTCCGCGAGGCTGCCGTTGAAGCGTCGCCGCTCGGTGAGGACGGAGATGGCGCACGCGCCGCCGGCCTCGTACTCCTCCGCGAGACCCGCGGGGTCCTCGATCGGCGCCAGGGAACCCTTGCTGGGGCTGGAGCGCTTGACCTCGGCGATGACACCGACGGCCTCGTCGTTGTGCAGCAGGCACTCCCGGGCGCCCGGCATCCGCGAGGCGCGTTCCTTGAGTGCGGCCAGCGGAACGGCCGCCTCGCGCTCGGCCAGGTCCTCGCGCACCCCGGCCACGATGTCCTCGAGGACCGTCATCGGTGCCACCTCCCCTGTCCGACCGCCGCCCAGCGATGCCGACCCCAGGATAGGCGCGCGTCGCGGACGCCCCTGCCGCGCCCACTACGTGGGACCGATCGCCTCAGGGCGCCAGCCACGGCGCGAGCGCCGGGACGTTCCTCGCCACCCAGTACACGAGGATCAGGGCGAGCAGCGCCCAGAGGACCCAGGGGGGCGCCAGCCAGGTCCGGGGCCGCCCCGTCGCCGCGCGGCGCACCCACCCGAGCCAGTACCCGGCGAGCACCGGGAGCATCACCACGGCCAACGGGTTCATGTCCCACGCGCCGGCCAGGTCCAGGCTCGACACGGAGCTCAGCGCGCGCAGGGAGCCGCAGCCCGGGCAGTAGTGCCCGGTCAGCGCGAGGCTCGGGCACGTCGGGTAGCTGCCCGGCTCGTAGGGCGGGACGACGTGCAGCAGCGTCAGCACGGCCGCTGCCCCGACCGCGACGGCGGCCGGGGCAGCGAGCGCACGTACTCGGGACGGTACCGTCGGCTCCTGCGGCCGGTACGGCGCCATCGGGCTCAGTATGTGCTGAACGACGTGGAGGTGGTCCAGCCCCACGAGACGATCCCGATGATGTAGACGACCGCGCCGATCAGGCCGATCACCGCGCTCCAGATCGCGAACAGCTTCGCCTTGCGGGCCGACTCGTTCGCCCCGGCGACGTCGCCCTGCGCCCACTTGCTGTTGACCTGCGTGCTGAAGACGATCGAGGCGACACCCAGCGGGAGGCAGCAGAGCACCGTGGTGAGGATCGCCCACACCAGGTAGTTCTGCGGCGGCGGCCCGGCGTTGTAGCCGCCCCCGCCGTACCCACCGGCACCGTAGCCACCCCCGTAGCCGCCGGGCTGCGGGTAGCTGGGGTACCCGCCCTGCCCGTAGGCCGGCGGCTGCTGCCCGTAGGCGGGCGGCTGCTGGCCGTACGAGGGCGGCTGCTGACCGTAGGGGTTCTCGCTCGACCCGAACGGGTCCTGCGGGCCGCTTGGCGTGCTCATCCCTTACTCCTTCGAGCGATCGTTGTCTGACGCCACCGCACCGTTGCGGGGCGGCCGGGACGGCTCGGGCTGGCCGAGGCCGGCCTTGCGCAGCACCCCACCGACGAGCAGGCCGAGGACGACGACCCCGGCACCCGTCCACACGAGCCATGACGCCGGCACCACGAAGCCGACGGCGATGACCGTCGCACCGACCATGACCGACGTCATCGCCACCCAGGCCGCCACCGTGTGGCCGTGGTTGCGCGGCGGTGCGGCCGGGGGCAGGTAGGCCTTCTCGCGGTCCTCGGGAGCGACGCCGTGCGGCGACGTGTCAGCCATGCGGATGCCTTTCGTCGGGTAGGCCGAAGACTAGCGAACGGCGACCCCGGGGACGCGCACCGTCATGTGGGGTCCTCCCCCCGCGTCAGTGCGTCCCACGCCGCGACGTCGTCCGTGCCCCGGGCACCCGCCTCCGGTCCGTCGGCCGG
>JAEZBT010000107.1 GCA_023426865.1 Actinomycetes bacterium | reverse complement strand
CCCCCCCCCCCCCCCCCCCGCCGCTGGTCCGGCGAGGGGCGCGAGCCCGTGCGCCCGGATCGCAGCGCTCCCGCGCACCCTGCGCCGAACCACTGGAAAGGCTTGTCGTGTCCGACGCCACCGTCATCGTGAACGCCGACATCCCGGGGCCGGTCATCTCCCGGCACGTGTACGGGCACTTCGCCGAGCACCTCGGGGCGTGCATCTACGGCGGCTTCTGGGTGGGCGAGGACTCGCCGGTGCCGAACGTCGGTGGCATCCGGGCCGACGTCGTCGAGGCGCTGCGCGAGCTGTCGATCCCCAACCTGCGCTGGCCGGGCGGGAACTTCGCCGACGAGTACCACTGGCGTGACGGCGTCGGGCCGCGCGGGGCCCGCCCGCGCATGGTGAACACGCACTGGGGCAACGTCGAGGAGAACAACCACTTCGGCACCCACGAGTTCCTCGCGCTGTGCGACCTGCTCGGCGCGGACCCGTACGTCGTCGGCAACGTCGGCTCGGGGTCCGTCCGCGAGATGAGCGAATGGGTCGAGTACCTGACCCGGGCCGGCTCCTCCCCGATGGTGGACCTGCGCCGGTCCAACGGGCGGGACGAGCCGTGGCGCGTGCCGTTCTGGGGGCTCGGCAACGAGCCGTGGGGTGCCGGCGGCAGCATGCGCCCGGCCGCCTACGCGGACCTCGCGCGACAGTACGCGACCTTCTGCCGGAACCACGGGGACAACCGCCTGTACCGGATCGCCGCCGGTGCCTCGGAGGACGACTACGCCTGGACCGAGGCGCTCATGCGCGCGGTGGTCGACATGAAGGCGGCGCAGTTCCCGAGCCTGCCGTTCGAGGCCCTGTCCGTGCACTACTACACGATCGGCGGGACCTGGACCGACAAGGGCCCGGCGACCGGCTTCGACGACGACGCCTACTGGCGCACGATCGTGCGCGCCCAGGCCGTGGAGCCGATCCTGCGTCGCCACATCGCCGTCATGGACCGGTACGACCCGGACCGCGAGATCGGGCTGGTCGTCGACGAGTGGGGCACGTGGTGGGACGTGGAGCCGGGGACCAACCCGGGCTTCCTCTTCCAGCAGAACACGATGCGCGACGCGATCGTCGCCTCGCTGCACTTCGACGTCTTCCACCGCCTGGCCGACCGCGTGGTCATGGCGAACATCGCCCAGACGGTGAACGTCCTGCAGGCGATGCTGCTGACCGACCCGGCGGACGGGACGCTCGTGCGGACGCCGACCTTCCACGTCTTCGAGATGAACGCGGTGCACCACGACGCGACGTCGGTCCCCGTGCACCTGCGCGCCCCGGGCGCGGTGCGGGAGCTGGCCGACGGCGCCGTGGCCACCCTCTCCGCCTCCGCCAGCGTCGCGGACGGGGCCTGCCACGTGTCGCTGACCAACGTGGACCTCGAGCACCCGCTCGATGTGACGGTCGAGGTGCGCGGCTCGCGCGTCGGCGCCGTCGTCGGGCGGCTGCTCGCGCCGGACTCGGTGGGCGACTTCAACGCGGGTGCCCACCCCTCGGCGGTCGCGCCGACGAAGGTCGACGACATCGTCGTCACCGGGGGTACCGTGCGCGTCACGCTGCCACCGCACTCGTTCGCCGTCCTCCGGGTCGACGTGCCCGACCTGGCCTGAGCCCCGCCGTCACCGAGGAGAACCGTGGTCACCGCCGTCGTCGTCCCCGACACGCCCGTCGGCCCGCTGCCCGAGGCGTGGCGCCGCTGCGTCGGCACGGGGCGGATGAACCTCGCGCTGCGCGCGGACTACCTCGAGTCGCTGGCGCGGGTGCAGCGCGAGATCGGCTTCACGTACCTGCGCGGCCACGGGCTGCTCAGCGACGACATGGGCGTCGTGCGGGAGTCGACCGTCGACGGCCGGACGCACCGGCGGCACTCGTTCACGTACGTGGACCAGGTGCACGACCGCCTGCTGGCGCTCGGCATCCAACCGTTCGTCGAGCTGGGCTTCATGCCGACGGCGCTTGCGTCGGGCGACCAGACGATCTTCTGGTGGCGCGGCAACGTCACACCACCACGCGACATGGGCGAGTGGTCGGCCCTCGTCACGGACCTCGTGCGGCACCTGGTGGACCGGTACGGGATCGACGAGGTGCGGCAGTGGCCGTTCGAGGTCTGGAACGAGCCGAACCTCGACATCTTCTGGGAGGGCGCCGACAAGGAGGCGTACTTCCGGCTGTACGAGGCGTCGGCCCGCGCCATCAAGGACGTCGACGCGTCGTTGCAGGTGGGCGGCCCGGCGCTGTCGCCCGGACCGACGGTCGACGGCTGGTGGGGCCCGTTCACCGACTACGTGACCTCGCGCGACGTGCCGATCGACTTCGTCAGCCGCCACGCGTACTCGGCCCACGAGCCGCAGGAGATCCCGTTCGGGGTCTACCAGGGCTTCCGGGCGCCGTCGGACCTGCTCGAGCAGTTCGCCGAGCCGCGCCGGTCGCTCGCCGGGACGCGCCTGGCCGACCTGCCGGTGCACATCACCGAGTTCAACACCTCGTACATGCCGACCAACCCGATGCACGACACCGCGTACAACGCCGCCTACCTCGCGCCGGTGCTCGCGGCTGGCGGCGACCACGTCGACTCCTTCTCCTACTGGACGTTCTGCGACGTCTTCGAAGAGCTCGACATCCCGACGTCGTTCTTCCACGGCGGCTTCGGCCTGCTCACGTATCAGCAGATCGCCAAGCCGACGTACCACCTCTACGCGTTCATGGCGCGGATGGGCGCCCAGGTGCTCGCCCGCGGCGACGACCACCTCGTGTGCACCGACGACGACGGACGGGTCACCGTCCTGGCCTGGCAACCGGTCGGCGGCACGGCGGCCGACCCCGCGCCCGAGCGGCACCACCTGCGGCTGTCGCTGCCGGCGCGTGTCGCCGGGGAGCCGTGCGCCGACGGGACGGGCGTGTTCGTGCTGCGCGAGCGGGTGAACGAGGCCGACGGCAACGCGTTCACCGCCTGGCGTGAGCTGGGCCGTCCCGCGTCGCCCACGCAGCGTCAGCTCGACGTCCTGCGCACGCTCGAGCGG
>JAEZBT010000088.1 GCA_023426865.1 Actinomycetes bacterium | reverse complement strand
GCCGGACGGCGCTCGTCGTCCGCGGGTCGTCGGTGACCGCGCTGCGCGGGCCCGCCCCCCACGCCGACGCGGGCCCGGTGGGCGCGTACCTCTACGAGCCCGACGGCGCGGTCATCCGGGCCGGTCTGGTCGGGACCGTCGCAGAACAGGTGCGCGGGCGGCTCCTGGACGCGACGATTGCCTACGTGACCTCGGACGCCCTCGTCCCCACCGGTGCGGCGACCGCCTACCGCGTGCTCGACACCATGCCGTTCGGGCTCAAGAGGCTCCGCACGGCGCTGCGGGAGCGCGGCGTCGGGCGCGTGGCGATCAAGAAGCGGGGCACCGCCGTCGTGCCGGAGCAGCTGCGCAAGCAGCTCGACCTGCGCGGCGACGCCGAGGCGACCGTCGTCCTGACGCGGGTGGCCGGCAGCCAGCAGGTGCTCCTGGTGGAGCGTGTGGGGGCCGACTGATGGAGATCCCGTTCGCCGAGTCCGAGCGCTCCACCGTCGGGATCGAGTGGGAGCTCGCGCTCGTCGACGCGGACTCCGGCGACCTGCGCCAGGTGGCGCAGACGGTGCTCGACGCCGTCGCCCCCCTCTCCGGGGGCGAGCACCCCACCATCAAGCAGGAGCTCCTGCTCAACACCGTGGAGATCGTCACGGGCGTCTGCCGGACGGTCGCCGAGGCCGGCGCCGACCTGCAGCGCACCGTCGAGGAGCTGCGGCGGGTCACCGACCCGCTCCGGGTCGAGCTGATGTGCGCGGGCACCCACCCGTTCGCGTCCTGGAGCAACCAGAAGGTCACCGACAAGCAGCGGTACGCGACGCTGATCGAGCGCACGCAGTGGTGGGGCCGGCAGATGCTCATCTACGGCATCCACGTGCACGTGGGCATCGAGTCGCGCGAGAAGGTGCTGCCGATCCTGCGGGCCGTCCTGGCCTGCTACCCGCACCTGCAGGCGCTGTCGGCGTCGTCGCCGTTCTGGGGCGGCCGCGACACCGCGTACGCCTCCAACCGGGCCCTGATGTTCCAGCAGCTCCCGACGGCGGGGCTCCCGTTCCAGTTCGACCGCTGGGCGGACTTCGAGGCCTACGCCGGGGACATGCTGCACACCGGCGTCATCGACGACATCAGCGAGATCCGCTGGGACCTGCGCCCGTCGCCGCGCCTGGGCACCCTGGAGATGCGCATCTGCGACGGCGCCTCGAACCTGTCGGAGGTCCTCGCGCTCGCGGCGCTGACCCACTGCCTCGTCGAGCACTTCTCCACGCTGTACGACGCCGGGGAGCCGCTCCCCCGGCTCCAGCCGTGGTTCGTCCAGGAGAACAAGTGGCGCTCGGCGCGCTACGGCATGGACGCGATCATCATCACGAACGCGGCCGGCGACGAGGAGCTCGTCACGGACGCCGTCGAGCGTCTCCTGGGCGACCTGGTGCCGACGGCCGAGCGCCTCGGCTGCACCGACGAGCTCGCGGGGATCCGGACGATCCTGCACAAGGGGGCCGGGTACCAGCGCCAGCGCGCCGTCGCCCGCCGCAACGCCGGCGAGCTCGGGCCGGTCGTCGAGGCGCTGGTCGCGGAGATGCGCGCGGGCAAGCCGCTGTAGCCGCAACGCGGTCGACGCGCGGGACGGAGCTCAGGCCAGAATGTCGAGCCGTCCGGCCGTCCGACCGTCCGCCGACGCCTGCACCGCGGGCGATGGGGCGCCGGTCCCGTTGCCGGACAGCGCCGGCAGGGCCTTGCTCACGGCGGCCTGCACGGCCTCGGACCGGCGGGCCTCGAGCTGGGCGATGCGCATCTGGATCACGGTGATCTGCGCCTCCAGGGCGCGCTGCTTGATCTCCGTGCCCTCCTTGACGCCGCCCTCGCGCGCGAGCTCGGTCAGCTCGCGCGTGAGCTGACGCTCCTGGCGCCGCAACTGGGCGATCTGCGCCTTGATCGAGGCGTTGCTGCTCGTCCGGGCGGCACCGACGGCCGGGATGGACATGGCTGCCTCCTTCACCGTGATCATCGGCAGCCGTCCGCGACTGTGAGGAGCCGGCACGACCGACCTCACGCGCGGTCCGGTCAGCGCCACTGCCAGGAGGCGAGGATCGCGTCGACGACGGCGCGGTCGATGTCGCCGGTCGCCTCCCTGCGCAGGTACCCGATGGCGTGCACCCAGCCGTCCCGCTCCACGTAGTGGTCGGTGAGGAGGGACAGACCGACCCTGCTGGTGAGCACGATGTCGTCGCCGTGCGGGCTGCTCAGGCGCTCGACCAGGAGCGAGGTCGGCAGAGTGTCCCGTTCGAACATCCCGGACGCCACCGCCTCGTCGCCCGCCTTGCCGGACAGGATGTCGGCCACGAACTCCTCGACCGACCCGTTCTCCTCGACGGCGCCGATGCACGCGACGATGACCGCCGCCCCTTCGCTCGACGGGAGCATGACCGCGGCATTACCGTCCTGCGGCGCACGGAGCGGCTCAGCCGGTGAGCGGAACGTCCCACCGGGGCAACCGTCCGGGCCGCCCGGCACCTCGACGAGGTACGGCAGCTCGATGGACGGGTCGGCGACGACCGTGCGCCCCTCGCCCGGTCCCGGGATCGGCGCGGCCTCCGCGTCGCCGTCATGGGTCGACACCCACACGATCGCGCCCACGACGGCGACGAGCGCCGCCCCCACGACCACCAGCGCGATGCGCACGGCCCGGCTCACGACCCGCCCCCTGTACCCACGGGGAGTCCCTCGACCCGTCGCGGGTCCAACTTGAGCAGGCAACACTACTTGGCATTACCGAATACCTGGTATAGCCTCACCCCATGCCGAGCGACCGCGACTCCCAGCTCCTCAAGGGCGTGCTGCCCATGCTGGTGCTCGCGCTCCTCACCGAGGCCGAGTCGTACGGCTACGAGCTCGTCACCCGCCTCCAGGCCGCCGGCCTGGCGGACATCGGGCCGGGCACCGTCTACCCCGTCCTGAACCGGCTCGAGCGCGAGGGCGCCGTCGCGTCCCGGCTCGTCGCCTCGGCGACGGGTCCCGCCCGCAAGTACTACCGCCCGACGACGCGCGGCACCGCCGAGCTGGCGGCCGCGGGCGCCGCCTGGGACCGGCTCGCGGCCACGGTGGCCGCCGTCCTCGACCCCGCCGACAAGGAGCAGTCATGAGCCCCACCGACCACCTGCGGCGCGAGTGGTACCTCACCCGGTTCGCGTGGCACATGCAGGACTACCCCCAGCGGACCTACCGCGGGATCAAGGCCGACCTGCGCCGCGAGCTCGACGTGACGGCCGCGGAGATCGGCATGGCGGCCGCCGTCCGCGGGCTCGGCCGGCCCGCGGTGCTCGCCGAGCGGTACCGCGACGAGCTGGACCGGCCGGTCCCCCGCTGGGCCAGCGGCGCCGTCGCCGCGGCGCTCGCGATCGGGCTGATCATCTACCTGGGCGCCGCCTACGCCGCCGGCGCGGTCGACGCACTCCAGGCGACCGGTGGTGGGGAGCTCACGGCCTACCCGTTCGGCACCGAGACCATCATCAACGCGACCAACGACGAGGTGTCCGTCGAGGCCAGGGCCACCCCCCTGGGTGCGGCTGTCACCCTCGGCACCGGGCTCGTCGTCTTCCTCGTCGCCTCCCGGGCCTGGCGCGCGCTCCCCTGACGACCGAGGGTCAGCCCGCCCAGAGCTGGAGGGCGGCGACGCGCGTCGCGGCCTCTTCCAGCC
>JAEZBT010000348.1 GCA_023426865.1 Actinomycetes bacterium | reverse complement strand
GGCGACGCCTGCCCGTGGCGTAGAACCAGGTACCGACCGGGTCGCCCGCCAGGGCCTGCCCCGCGAGGTCGGCGCGCGTGATGAGCACCGGGACGCCGGACCCCGTGGCGATCGCCACGGACTGGAGCTTGCTGATCATGCCGCCCGAGCCGACCTTCGAACCCGACCTGCCGACCTTCACGTCGGTGAGCTCGGCGCGGTCGCGCACCTCGTCGATGCGGCGGGCGTCCGGGCTGGTCGGCGGCCTGTCGTAGAGCCCGTCGACGTCGCTGAGCAGCAGCAGCGCGTCCGCGCGGACCAGGTGCGACACGAGCGCCGCGAGCCTGTCGTTCTCGCCGAAGCGGATCTCCGACGTCGCCACCGTGTCGTTCTCGTTGATGACCGGCACCACGCCGAGCGCCAGCAGGCGGTCCAGGCAGCGCAGCGCGTTGCGGTAGTGCGAGCGGCGGACGGTGTCCTCCGCCGTCAGCAGCACCTGCCCGACCCGCAGGCCGTGCCCCGCGAACGCCTCCGTGTAGCGCGCGATGAGCAGGCCCTGGCCGACCGAGGCAGTGGCCTGCGCCGTCGCGAGGTCGCTGGGGCGCCCGTGCAGGCCGAGGGGCCCCAGGCCCGAGGCGATCGCGCCGGACGTCACGAGCACGACCTGCCCGCCGGCGAGCCGGCGCGCGGCGAGCGCGTCGACGAGCGCGCGGAGTGCGTCGACGTCCAGCCGGCCGTGGCCGTCGGTGATCGAGGAGGACCCGACCTTGACGACCACCCGGCGGGCGGTCGCCAGGGAACGTCTGTCCAGCTTGCGCACGGGGCTCACGGGGAGCCATTCTCCCGCCGGACCGCACCGGGTCCGTGCACCGGCTCGCCTGGTGGTCAGTCCTGGGCCGCGACGGCCGGCTGCTACTCCTCGTCCGCTGGGTCGGTCCAGCGCCCGGCCTCACGCTCGGTCCACAGCTCCGACCGCGCGGCCGCCTTCGCGTCCATCCGCTCGGCGTGCTCCCGACGCCGCTCGGCCCGGCTCGCCCGACCGGTGTCCGACAGGCGGGGGTCGCTCCCCCTGCTGGCGAGCAGCTCGACGCCCGCCATGAGGGTGGGCTCCCAGTCGAAGACCACGCCGTCGTCGGCCCGCCCGATGACCACCTCGGCCCCTGGCGTCGCGCCGGCGGTGAAGAGCGCCTCCTCGACCCCGAGGCGGGCCAGGCGGTCCGCGAGGAAGCCGACTGCCTCGTCGTTGGTGAAGTCCGTCTGGCGCACCCAGCGCTCGGGCTTGGTGCCGAGCACCTGGAACCAGGTCCGGCCGCCGTCCTCGCGCCGGGTGACCGTGAACGGCGCCGCGTCGACCGCGCGCGGCCGCAGGACCACGCGCTCGGGCGCGGGCGGCGGCGCAGCGGCCCGGGCGGCCTCCACGAGCCGGGCCAGGGCGAACGTCAGCGGCCGCATGCCCTCGTGGCTCGCGGCCGAGACCTCGAACACCGGCAGCTCCCGCGCCTCGAGGTCCCCGCGGACCAGCTCGGCGAGGTCGCGCGCCTCGGGCACGTCCACCTTGTTCAGCACGACCATGCGCGGGCGCTCGGTGAGGGGCACCTGACCGCCGGAGATCTCCAGGTCGCCCGCGTAAGCCGCGAGCTCGTGCTCGATGACGTCGAGGTCGGTGATCGGGTCCCGGCCCGGCTCGAGCGTCGCGCAGTCGAGCACGTGAACGATCACCGCGCAGCGCTCGACGTGGCGCAGGAACTCCAGGCCCAGGCCCTTGCCCTCGCTCGCCCCCGGGATCAGCCCGGGCACGTCGGCAACCGTGAACCGCGACTCGCCCGCCTGGACGACGCCGAGGTTCGGCACGAGCGTCGTGAACGGGTAGTCGGCGATCTTCGGGCGGGCCGCGGACATCGCGGCGACCAGGCTCGACTTGCCGGCGCTCGGGAAGCCGACGAGTGCGACGTCGGCGATCGTCTTGAGCTCCAGGACGACGTCGCGCTGCTCGCCGGGCTCGCCGAGCAGGGCGAAACCGGGCGCCTTGCGACGCGGGGACGCGAGCGCGGCGTTGCCGAGCCCGCCCTTCCCGCCGGCCGCGACGACGTAGCGCGTCCCGGCGCCGACGAGATCCGCGAGCACCTCGCCCTCGGGTGTCTTCACGACGGTCCCGTCCGGAACGCGGAGCACGATGTCGGCGGCGTTCGCACCGTCGCGGTCGTCGCCCATGCCGGCGGTCCCGGAGGCGGCCCGTCGGTGCGGCCCGTGGTGGAACTCGAGCAAAGTCGTGACCTGCGGATCCACCTCGAGCACGACGTCGCCGCCGTCGCCGCCGTTGCCGCCGTCGGGCCCGGCGAGCGGCTTGAACTTCTCCCGCCGGATCGACGCGCAGCCGTGGCCGCCGTCACCCCCGGAGGCGTGCAGCACCACGCGATCGACGAACGTCGTCACCGCTCACCACCTCCGCTCTGGTCGCCGCCCCGGGCGGTCACCGATCCTCGTCCGCCCACGCGGTCGGACAACACGAAAGGGCGCACCGTGGCGGTGCGCCCCTTCGCGACGAGAGTGTGTCAGGCGTCGACGGTCTCGATGTCGATGACCTTGCGGCCTCGGCGCACGCCGAACTTCACGGCGCCGGGGGCCAGCGCGAAGAGGGTGTCGTCGCCGCCACGGCCGACGTTCACGCCGGGGTGGAAGTGGGTGCCACGCTGGCGCACGATGATCTCGCCCGCGTTGACCAGCTGACCACCGAAGCGCTTGACGCCGAGGCGCTGCGCGTTCGAGTCGCGGCCGTTCCGCGAGGAGCTGGCGCCCTTCTTGTGTGCCATGTCGAGTCCTTCGTTCGAGATGCCGTCGTTCGTGGTGCCGAGCGAGCCGGGCGCCGGCTCAGGCGATGCTGGTGACCTTGAGCCGCGTGAGCTGCTGGCGGTGGCCCTGGCGCTTGCGGTAGCCGGTCTTGTTCTTGAACTTCTGGATGACGATCTTCGGGCCCTTCTCGTCCCGCACGACCTCGGCGGTGACGGTGACCTTGGCGAGCGCCTTCGCGTCCGAGGTCACCTTGTCGCCGTCGACCAGCAGGAGGGCCGGGAGCTGCACGGACGAGCCCGCGTCGGCGGAGATCCTGTCCACGACGACGACGTCGCCGACGGACACCTTCTCCTGGCGGCCACCGGCCTTCACGATCGCGTACACCACGTTGCTGCTCATCTCTGCTCGTACTACCGGTCATGAGATCGGGCGCCTGCGCACACGCCTGTCGCCGGGGAGGCAATGGGGGGCGGGCAGCGCCGAACCGGCGCGATGCGCGCCGACGTTCCAGGGTACGGAGTGCGCGCGCCTCGGTCAAACGTCGCCGCGCCCCCTTGGGCGGCCCTCCGTGGCGTCGACCGGCGGTGCCAGCACGATCCCCTCAAGATCGGCACGGGTCGGACGAAGGAGAGGAAAGGGCGGCGCCCGGCCGCCACCTCCCGAAGGAGCCGAGAATGCCCTACACCACGACCCCGACGTCGTACGGGTACCGGGGTACGTTCGTCGCCCCGTTCCCCCCCGCCGAGGCTCGCGCCTGGCTCGCCGAGCTCAAGCGCGTTCTGCCCCCGACGCCCCGGCCGTTCGGCCAGCTCATCGACGCGCGTGAGCAGAAGATCCAGGACCCCGAGTCGGTGCCGATCGTCGAGGAGGCCCAGCGGTGGCTCCAGGCTCAGGGCATGAACCGATCGGCCGTCGTCGTCTCCAGCGCCGTCGTGAAGATGAACCTCACGCGGATGTCGAAGGAGACGGGCGTGATCGCGTACGAGCGCTACTTCGACGGCAGCGACCCGGCCTGGGAGTCCAAGGCCATGGCCTGGCTGACCCAGGGCGTGGAACCCAGCTGACGCCGCGCGGGACCTAGCCCTCCGTCGGAGCAGGCTCGTCCTGCCCGGCGGCGGGCGCCTCCACGGCCGTGACGCTCGCGAGTGCGTCCAGGAGGTCGGTCTGCACGACGTCGACCGGCGCGTCCTTCGGCGCGTCGTCCGCCTGCTCGCCCCCGCCTGCGCCCGGCGCCGCCAGCTCGTCCGAGCCGTCGGGCGAGGCATCTGGCTGCGAGGTCGGGTGCTCGTGCGCGTGGGCAGCCGCGGCGGCGATCGTCGCCAGCGTCGCCTTGACGGCCTCGCGGGCCTCCGGCAGGACCGGCACAACGGGGACCGGGGCCGCCACGGCCGTGCCCGCGGAGGTCGCCCGCTTGCGCCGCGACGCCTTCTTCGGCTCCACGGACTCCGGCGCGGCCGGCGACTCGGCACCGGACCGGTTCACGGGCTCGCTGTGCACCAGGTAGCCACGGCCACCGCAGTGCGGGCACGGCTCGCTGAACGCCTCGAACAGGCCCTGGCCGACGCGCTTGCGCGTCATCTGGACGAGCCCGAGCGAGGTGACCTCTGCGACCTGGTGCTTCGTCCGGTCGCGACCGAGGCACTCCACGAGGCGTCGCAGGACGAGGTCGCGGTTCGACTCGAGCACCATGTCGATGAAGTCGATGACGATGATCCCGCCGATGTCGCGCAGCCGGAGCTGGCGCACGATCTCCTCGGCGGCCTCGAGGTTGTTGCGCGTCACCGTCTCCTCGAGCGTGCCGCCCGAGCCGGTGAACTTGCCCGTGTTGACGTCGATGACCGTCATCGCCTCGGTGCGGTCGATGACCAGGGAGCCGCCCGAGGGCAGCCACACCTTGCGGTCCATGCCCTTGGCGAGCTGCTCGTCGACGCGGTGCGCCGCGAACACGTCACCCTGCTCCTGCCAGCGGCTCACCTTGCCGACCAGGTCGGGCGCCATCGCCTGCACGTAGTCCCAGACGGTCTCCCACGCGTCCTCGCCCTGGACGACAAGTGAGTCGAAGTCGTCGTTGAAGACGTCGCGGACCACCCGGGTCGCGAGGTCCGGCTCGCCCTGGAGCAGCGCCGGCGGCGACGCCGTGCCGGCCTTCTTCTGGATCGCGGCCCACTGGTCCTGCAGGCGCTGGACGTCGAGGCGCAGCTCCTCGTCGGAGGCGCCCTCCGCGGCGGTCCGGACGATGACGCCTGCGTCGTCGGGCACGATCTCGCGCAGGATCTTCTTCAGGCGGCCGCGCTCGTTCTCGGGGAGCTTGCGCGAGATGCCGGTCATGCCGCCGCCGGGCACGTACACGAGGTAGCGGCCGGCGAGCGTGATCTGCGAGGTCAGGCGCGCGCCCTTGTGGCCGACGGGCTCCTTGGTGACCTGCACGAGCACGGAGTCGCCGGACTTCAGCGCCTGCTCGATCCGGCGCGGCTGGCCCTCGAGGCCCGCGGCGTCCCAGTTGACCTCACCGGCGTACAGGACGGCGTTGCGCCCCTTGCCGATGTCGACGAACGCGGCCTCCATGCTCGGCAGCACGTTCTGGACCCGGCCGAGGTAGACGTTGCCCGCCATCGGCGCCTGCGTGTTCTGGCTGGAGCGCGACACGTAGTGCTCGACGAGGACGCCGTCCTCGAGGATCGCGATCTGCACACGCCCGGACTGCTCGCGCACGACCATCGTGCGATCGACCGACTCGCGCCGGGCGAGGAACTCCGCCTCGGTGATGACCGCGCGCCGGCGGCCGGCGTCGCGGCCCTCGCGGCGGCGCTGGCGCTTGGCCTCCAGGCGGGTCGAGCCCTTGAGCGCGGTCTCGATGCGACGCGGCTGACCCTCGAGGCCCGCGGCGTCCCAGT
The DNA here is from genome assembly GCA_023426865.1 of Actinomycetes bacterium. Lineage (GTDB taxonomy): Bacteria > Actinomycetota > Actinomycetes > Actinomycetales > Cellulomonadaceae > Actinotalea. Next base: position 576 of record JAEZBT010000348.1, on the reverse strand, counting down.
TGACCTCTCCCGCGTACAGCACGGCGTTGCGGCCCTTGCCGACGTCGACGAACGCCGCCTCCATGCTGGGGAGCACGTTCTGCACGCGGCCGAGGTAGACGTTGCCCACCATCGACGCCTGCGCCTGGTGCGAGACGTAGTGCTCGACGAGCACCCCGTCCTCGAGCACGGCGATCTGCGTGCGGCCGTCGCGCTCGCGCACGACCATCGAGCGCTCGACCGACTCGCGGCGGGCGAGGAACTCGGCCTCGGTGATGATCTGGCGGCGACGGCCGGCGTCGCGGCCCTCGCGGCGGCGCTGGCGCTTGGCCTCGAGGCGGGTCGAGCCGCGCAGCGCGGTCACCTCGTCCCCGGCGGAGCGACGACGCGGCTCCTCGGCCGTCTCGCCACGGGCACCGCGACGACGACGACGTCGACGGCGGCTCGAGCCACCGGACTCCTCGTCGCCCGCCTCGTCCCCGGCGTCCGTCGCGGACTCGTCCTCGTCCGCGGCCGGCTCCTCGGAGCCGTCCTCCGACGCACCCTGCTCGGCGCCCTGGTCGCTGCGCCCCCCTCGCCCACGGCCCCCGCGGCGAC